>CAMEYZ010000156.1 GCA_945947715.1 uncultured Clostridia bacterium
AAACGGCGGCTCTGCGCCGAATTTATCAGAAGGATGTGTTTTTGTGGGCAGAGTGCGTGACTTTTTTGAAGAGCATCTGCGTACAATTCTTATCGCCCTTATTTCGCTGATACTGCTTATTCTGGCAGTGGTGGTTTTCAGCGTTTTCGTCAGCGAAAACAAGGGCCGCGTGCTGTATATCAGCGAGGTCGCAGGCGGCGCTTCCATTATAAAGGGCGACGGTCAGATAGCCGCAAGCCGCAATATGACCCTCCAGAGTGGCGATATCATTGTCACCGACAAAGAAGGCACCGTAAAGCTAAGGACCGACAACGGAAAATACATATATGTTCAGCCCTCCTCTACCGTTTATGTGAACTTCACCGAAAAGCGGGAACGAGGCAGCATCGTAGTGAATATTTCTGACGGCTCCGTACTGTGCAGACTGGACAACAAGCTCAAAAGCGGCTCCGTATTCGAGGTAAGGACCCCAAACTCAGTCGTTTCTGCAATGGGTACCGTCTTTTATGTGGATTTTTCCTTCCACGACAGCTATAACGGCTACAGCAATGTTATGCTAACTAAAGTATATTCGGTGGAAAGCATGCTCACGCTGCAGCTTTACAATAATTCCGGCGAAAAGTCCGGGGACCCTCAGCTGCTGGGAGAGGCTCTCTGTGCAGAGCTTATGTCCTGCAGCGGATTTAACGGCTACAACTGCCTTAATCAGGAATATCCCCTTACCGAGCTTTCCTCCTCTGCTCTGAGAAATCTCATCCGGATAAGAGGCGAGCGTTCACTTCCCGTGTCGCTGACAGAGCTCAACAACGCCTTCAATGCGGTATACGGCCGCGTTTCCGAGGAAACACAGCCCCTTATCTCTGCTCCTCCCGTTACTACTGCTGAGGAATACATTATAACTACAGCTCCCCCCTTCGGCGAGCTCCCCGATAATTCAGACAGCGACAGGACGGTCGTTACATCATCGGAGATATCCTCAGAGACCTCCGAAAGCGGACAAACTCAAACATCCGACGTTCAGACGGTATACGTTCCGCCTGTGACCACCCCGCCTCAAACCGACAGCACAAGCGCTCCTGCTTCATCTGAAACGGTTCAGGAAACAACTACAGCAGCACTTAACTGGTGGGAAATAATCAATACTGAAAACACGGAGGCTGCGGCTGAGACCACAGTATCCGAATAATTCTTTTTTTCGCAGTGCTTTTTGCACGGAAAGGAATAAATCAATATGAAGAATATAAGAACCGCGGTGATCGCAGGCCTGATCGCCATTGCTGCTATTGTTGCAGCGATCATCATCATAGTCAGCGGCAACGCCAAAAAAGGATTATATATCACATCGGTGAGCGGCGACGTCAGCGTGAGCAATTCGGACAACGGCACCTCCGAGGCCGTTTCTGCCGAGCAAAAGCTGTCCCAGGGCGATATCATCACTGTCAGCGAGGGCGGCTCCGCTACTCTTACATACCGCACAAGCAAGAATAAGGACACAAATTATCTTGTTGTGCTTCCCGGCTCACAGGTGTTCGTTACCGACAAGTTCAAGGGCAAGGAGGACGCCGAGCTCTATCTTAACCGGGGCACCGTCATCTCCAGCAACTCCGAGGACCTGGGCGCAGTGGTCAACATAAGGACCGCTAACTCAGGAGTAGGCACCGCCTGCGCAGTGAGCACGGTTTCCTATGTTATCGGCGAGGAGAGCAACTATACCGAGGTATCCTCTCTGGGCGGAAACGTTTATATCCAGCTCTACGACGATCAGGGCGATGCTGTTAACAACTCCGAGCCCCTCGGTCCTGCAAGAAAGGCAAGGATAATTTCCGGCAAGAATGGCCCCTATTTTGCATATCTTAACGAAAATTCAAGTCCCTCCGACTATGACGCTCATCAGCTTCGAGAGCTGTTCACCATATCCTCATATGTTAAGCTTTCCTTCACATCGGAAGAGCTTAAGGCGGCTTATGACGCTATACCCAAGGAGGACAAGTCCGAAAATGAGCCTGAGGATCTGGATACCGTGACGACTCCCTCCATAAGCGAGGCGGCAACTATCCAGACTGCTGATACAATTACTACCGACGAGCTCTCTTCGGAAACTGATGAGACCGTGACTACTATCATCACCTCCGAGTCCTCCGATACCACCACCGAGGCAACTACCACAACTACTGCAGAAACTACAACAACTACTGCTTCCGAGGAGGAGACCGAGACCGAGGAGCCTGATGATTACGACGATAACGACCCCGACAATGACTTTGACGCAGATATCTACACCGTCTATGTAGTAATCGACGGAGTTACCACCGAGCAGGAGGTATTCGCTGGCGGAAATGCTGTTCAGCCTGCCGACCCGATAATTGATGGCAAGAAGTTCATCGGCTGGGACGGCTCCTTCAACAACATCACCTCCGATACCACAATCACTGCCCTCTTTGAGGACGCTGATACAGGCTCTTCTGCAGAGGAAGGCTCTCATACCGTAACAGTCATCATCGGCTCAAATACTACCACTCAGACCGTCAAGGACGGAGAAGCTGCAAATATCCCCGCGACTATCACTCTTGAGGGCTATACCTTCAAGGGCTGGGATAAGGATTTCTCAAAGGTGACCTCCGATATGACAGTTACCGCTATCCTTGAACCTATGAGCTGCAACGTCACCTTCATCGTTGACGGAGTCAAGTATTTCACCACCGTAAGCTACGGCGGCACTGCTGCAGCTCCTGTTACACCCGGTTCAAACAGCCAGGGACAGAGCTTTGCAGGTTGGGACAAGTCCCTGTCAAACATCACCGGCGACACGACCATAACCGCTATATACGAAACTCCTTCCAAGAAGACCTATACTGTTACCTTCATCGTTGACGGAGTTTCCTACACTCAGACGGTGGAAGAGGGCTCTGCAGCAGTAGCTCCCTCCGCTCCCGGCACCAACAGCGAGGGCAAAACCTTCTTAGGCTGGGACCAGGATTACTCCAACATTTCCTCTGATACTACCATAGTAGCAGTTTATGGTTAATGTTAATCAAGATTATGCAAAAATCTACAAATTAGTGGCAAAATTCTAATAAATAATGTATAAAATGCAGGAAAATAAAAAAATCCTGCATTTTTTATTTTTACCCCTTGACAAATCCGAATTGATGTGTTATTATTATATCATAAGGTTGATACTAAAGAGCAATGACGCTTAAAAGCAGTAATTCCATTTGGGGCTACTGCCGAAAAGCGTCTTTTTTTGTATTTCCAACGGAGAAAGTGAGTAATTTTTGGTATCAGCATATTATTGTTTTACCGCAGCTTACGCGGAGAAAGGATTTTATTATGGCACACGTACCTGAACTTTTTGCGAGCAACGTATTTAATGAGACCGTTATGAAGGATAAGCTTCCTAAGCCTGTCTATAAGTCTCTTCTGAAAACAAAGCAGCTGGGCATCGCTCTCGATCCAGACGCTGCAGAGGTCATCGCTTCCGCCATGAAGGAATGGGCTGTTGAAAAGGGCGCTACTCATTACACCCACTGGTTCCACCCCATGACAGGCCTTTCCGCTGAGAAGCACGACTCCTTTATCTCCCCCACTCCCGATGGCAAGGTAATTATGGAATTTTCCGGCAAGGAGCTTGTTAAGGGCGAGCCTGACGCTTCCTCCTTCCCCTCCGGCGGCTTAAGAGCTACCTTCGAGGCAAGAGGCTATACAGCATGGGACCCCACATCTCCTGCATTTATCAAGGATAACACACTTTATATCCCCACAGCATTCTGCTCCTACACAGGCGAGATCCTCGACAAGAAGACTCCCCTTCTTCGTTCTATGGACGTTATCTCCGAGCAGGCTCTGAGAATCCTCCGTCTCTTCGGCAACACCACCGCTACGAGAGTTACCACAACAGTAGGTCCTGAGCAGGAATACTTCCTCGTAGACAAGAAGCTCTATGATCAGCGTAAGGACCTGATCTTCACAGGCAGAACACTTTTCGGAGCAAAGGCTCCCAAGGGTCAGGAGCTTGAGGACCACTATTTCGGAAACATCAAGACAAGAGTTCAGGAATATATGCAGGATCTGGACGAAGAGCTCTGGAAGCTGGGTATCCTCGCAAAGACTGAGCATAACGAGGTTGCTCCTGCACAGCACGAGCTGGCTCCTATCTTCACCACCTCCAATGTTGCAGCTGACCACAACGCTCTCACCATGGAGCTTATGAAGAAGATCGCTCTTAAGCACGGTCTTGTTTGCCTCCTCCACGAGAAGCCCTTTGCTGGCGTAAACGGCTCCGGTAAGCACAACAACTGGTCTATCTCCACAAACGACGGTCAGAATCTTCTCGACCCCGGCTCAAATCCCACCGAGAACATTCAGTTCCTTACATTCCTCGTAGCAGTTATCAAGGCTGTTCACGAAAACAGCGACCTGCTCCGTCTTTCCGTTGCTTCCGCAGGAAATGACCACCGTCTGGGCGCTAACGAGGCTCCTCCCGCAGTAGTTTCCATGTTCGTGGGCGACGAGCTCCAGTCTATCCTCGATGGTCTCGAGAGCGGCAACATGATCACTAAGAATGCTAAGCAGGAATTTGTTATCGCTGTAGACGCTCTTATGAACTTCCCCAAGGATACAACGGACAGAAACAGAACCTCTCCCTTTGCATTCACAGGAAACAAGTTCGAGTTCAGAATGTTAGGCTCTGCAGATTCTATCGCATGCACCAATACAATTCTTAACACTATCGTTGCAAATACTCTTAAGGAATTTGCCGACAAGCTCGAAGGCAGCTCCGATTTCAGCGCCGACCTCAACAAGCTCCTTAAGGATACCTACATCGAACACAAGGCTATCATCTTCAACGGCAACGGCTACGATGACGCATGGATCGCCGAAGCTGCAAAGAGAGGTCTTCCAAACTATGCTACTACAGTTGATGCAATTCCTCACTACACCGATTCCAAGAACGTCGAGATGTTCGAGAAATTCGGCGTATACACCAAGGCTGAGCTGGAGTCCAGAACCGAGATCCTTCTTGAAAACTACTACAAGGTGCTCAACATCGAGGCTCTCACCATGGTGGATATGTCCAGAAAGCAGATCATTCCCGCAGGCATTAAGTTTGCAAAGGCTCTCACCGATACAGTTGCTTCCAAGAAGGCTGCAGGCGTTGACGCTGAAGTCGAGCTTGCTCTTGCAAACAAGGTAAGCGGTCTTACAAAGAGCATTTTCGAGG
>CAMEYZ010000157.1 GCA_945947715.1 uncultured Clostridia bacterium
CGGTGACCTTGTATGGGAAAATCCCGCTGACTGCGCTCATTATGTAGACCACCTTAGGCGAATCAAGTCTTGCGCGGTCTGCGGACGCAGCTGTTACGCAGTTAATAGAATGAGCAGGGGAGGATAGCTTCACATTGGAGGCTATGATGCCGAAAAGCTCGCGGTATTCCTTTAAGGTAAAGCAGTCAGAGGACTGTGTAAGTCTGGTTTCGGACAGGGACTGCATAGTGTTAACAAGAGCATTTCTGATGCGGACAGCTTCACGTCCCTCTGCGGAGGAATCGTCAGAATTTTTTGAAGCTCTGTCAGCAGAGCTGAACAGATTCAGTATATCGCAAAGCTTTGCGGTAATATTCTTAAGGGAATTGCTGTCGCCGCAGGCATCTTTGAAGCGCATAAGCGGGAGAAGGACTGCTGCTTTTATCATGCCTATCCTTGCAGCTTCAATAGCGTTCTTATCACCGAGCTTTTCAAAAAGTGCCTTTATCTCGTCATTTTTATGGGTAATATCAAAGCTGAGGAGCTTTTCGTACATTCCGTCATACTCTGAATATTTTTCCATTATCTTAGCGCAGCTTTCCTTAACGATGCCGTGCTCGGTGCAGTAATTTTCCAGCTCACTGATATGCAGCTCATTTACAGGAGTAAAGCCCGTTTTCATAAGACGGAGTATCATTTCGGTGGTGGGATTTGACGTTGCAGCAATTTCTAAGAGAGTCATCACGAAGATCATCAGCGGCTTTGAAGCGGCTGATACGGGCGAGTCAATAAAATAGGGGATATTATATCTGCGGAAGCTGTCCTCCAGAGCAGGGCTGATGTTATCAAAATCCCGGGAAATAACGGCGATATCGCTGTACTTGTATTTTCCTGAGCGAACCTGTCGGCTGATTGATGTGCAGACATAATCCGCCTCGGTGTAGACATCGGGAGCCTCAGCGACATGGAGATGGTCTGCGTTAAAGGGCTTTGCAGCCTCATCTCTTAGAATAGAACGTCCCAGCGTTCTAAGGTCAGGAGAAGCGGAAAAGCGGTCAGTCTCCGATTCGACCTTAACAATCTCCGCAGAATCATCGCCGATAATATCCATCATGGTTTCGTTTACCGTGGAGAACACGGGGGAGGAATTGGGCTTATCATATGGAGTGGGCAGGCAGACAGTAAGGCTTCCCTGAGCCTTCATTATCTCCATAAGGCGGAGCTGGTCGGCGGTAAAGCTCTTAAAGCCGTCGATATAGATGTGCATTCCGTTAAAAAAGCCTGTTTTAGCAGCTTCCTTGGCAATTTCCTCGCCGTCGGTAAGAGAGCTTTTGTAGCCGCACTCAGTGAGCCTGAGCTCATAAGCGTCGCAGATAGTGGAAATATCGGAGAGCTTATCCGACAGTGCGCGGTCGGATATCCTATCAGGGGAAAGCTTCTTTGAGGTGATTCCGTTCATTTCCAGCTCTCGGATTATCTGAAGGCAGGCAGAGGTAAAGGCAGGATTTTTTATCTGTCCCGAGAAGTGCTTCAGTCCCGCATTAGCCAGCTCACGGCGGACAGTGTACATAATTGCGGACTTTTCCGCCTCATTTGGAACTCTTCCTCCGATACCACGGTTTTTCATTAAGATGCTTTTTCTGATACGGGTAAAGGTCTCAACATGTATCCGGTTATAAAGTGATATGCCAAGTGAATTGTAGAGCTTATGTTCTGCAGAAGAGGAAAACTGTTCGGGAACGATAAGCACAGCGGGTATACCATTTTCAGCGTCCTGTCGTATTTGTTCGGTCATACGATATGTTTTTCCGCTTCCTATCTCTCCGATTATGAATTTCAGTGACGGTTTCATTTCGGTCCTCCGATCTTTAAAATAATACTGGATATATGAAGTGTTTTTAATGAAAACCGCCCCGCATAAAAAAGCGGGGCGGAAAAGTTGTTATATGATCAAAGATTAACCGAGAGCCTTGATCTGCTGGTCAGCCTCGTCAACGAGCATAGCAATAACTGCAGAGATCTCATCTCTGTTAGTTGCCCAGTCAGTTCCGTGGAAGGGAGCTCTCAGACCAACACCTGCACCGCCGTCTGTTGTAAGACTTGCAACATCAGTAGATACGCCTGTAGCAAGGTCAACAACGGGGTACTGTCTGGCAGTTTCGTTGATTTCTTTATTTATCTGGATAAGTTCATCGCTCCAATGAGCATCGTCCCTAAGCTTCTGGTCCGAGATAGCTATCGCGTCCTCATCCTGGCTTGCGAGGATAGTACACTCAGCAAAACGTGCAACTCCGTCAGGATTTGCTGCGCCCTTGCAAAGACACCAGCCCTCCAGTGTTGCTGCCATATAATTAGGCGAACCGGCAGGAGAAGGAACAGGCACGATACCGAGGTCTTCGGGATCAATTTTAGTAGACCATGTGGCAGGATCGGTAGTAATAGCCCAGGAACCGATGATATAGAAGAGCTCCTTGCCCTCGCCCATAAACTGAGGCTGTTCAGCCCAGTCGAAAAGAGCAAGGTCAAACATAAGACCGTTGTTATAAAGGTCGGAACCGAAGTTCATAGCCTTTTCAAGAGTCTCGTTAGTAATGTTTGAGGTAAGAGTTCCGTCTACAGCTTCAATAGCGGGAATACCTGCGGAAAGGTAGATAGCCTTTTCGTTCCAGTAGCCGTCGAGTCCGTAGCAGTCATTATCCGGGTCAACGTATGACATCAGGGATGCCTTAAATGTATCCCAGTTCCATTCGCCATTTTTCCACTGCTCATAGGGATCCTCAAGACCGTTTTCCTCGATAGTTTTCTTGCTGTAGATAACGATCTGTTCAGCAGTAACATTGGTTACGAATTCATAATGCTTGCCTGCAAAGTTGTAGATCTCCATTGCAGAAGAATTTACCTGCCAAAGCTCGCTGTTTATATCAATATAGTCATCAACAGGCTGGAACATTCCAGAGATAACGCCCTTAGGGAGTGCAGCTGTATCGCAGGGGAAGAAGTCTATTCCCTCACCGCCGAGGATATATGTAGAAAGGTCATTGTAACGGGTATCCCATGTGGTTGGGTACCATTCAACGTTTCCTTCATATTTGGATTTGAACAGATTAAGGGCAACAGATTCACTCTGACCGCTTGTAGAAGGATTAATATCATAGTGTGCGAGCCACTTGATAGTCTTGTTTTCCAGTTCCTGATCAAGAAGCTTATCAGAAACTGAATCAAGAGTATTCTGATCCTCTTCATTCAGAGTTGCAGTATTGATAGCAACGGTAGCAGCAGTAGTTGTGGTAGTTGTTTCAGATGTTGTTTCTTCTGTTTCTGTCTCATCACCGCATGCTGTCATACCGATTACCATGGACATTGCCATCAGGCCTGCCCAGATTCTTTTCATATCCTTCATTTTCCTATAATCCCCATCCAGTTTTAAAATTTTATGATTGCTTATATTCTAAAGATTAACCGAGAGCCTTGATCTGCTGGTCAGCCTCGTCAACGAGCATGGAAACAACAGAAGAGATCTCGTCTCTGTTAGTTGCCCAGTCAACGCCGTGGAATGCGCCTCTCAGACCAACACCGTCACCACCATCAGTTGTAAGGCTTGCAACGTCTGTGGAAACACCGGTAGCAAGGTCAACAACAGGATACTGTTTTGCAATATCGTTGATTTCCTTGTTGATCTCGATAAGCTCATCGCTCCAGTGAGCGTCATCTCTGAGCTTCTGATCGCCGATAGCGATAGCAGCTTCGTCCTTATTTGCAAGGATAGTACATTCAGCATAACGAGCAACACCCTCAGGATTGGAAGCACCCTTGCAGAGGCACCAGCCGTCCAGTGTAGCTGCCTGATAGTTAGGAGAACCTGCAGGAGAAGGAACGGGAACGAGTCCGAGGTCAGCAGGATCGATCTTTGTTGTCCATGTTGCAGGGTCAGTATTAACAGCCCATGAACCGCAGATGTAGAAGAGCTCCTTGCCCTCGCCCATGAACTGAGGCTGCTCAGCCCAGTCAAAGATCTCACGGTTGATGATAAGGTTGTTATTGTAAAGGTCGGAACCGAAGTTCATAGCCTTTTCAAGGTCTTCGTTCATAAGGTTGCAGGTAAGAGTACCATCAACGGAAGAAACAGCGGGAACACCTGCAGAGAGGTACAGAGCCTTCTCAGCCCAGTAGCCGTCCAGACCGTAGCAGTCATTGTCGGGATCAACATACTGCATAAGGGACTCCTTGAAGGTATCCCAGTTCCACTCGCCAGCCTTCCACTGCTCGTAGGGATCTTCCAGACCGTTTTCTTCGATAGTCTTCTTGTTGTAGATAACTACCTGCTCAGCGGTAACGTTGGTTACGAATTCGTAGTGCTTGCCTGCAAAGTTGTAGATCTCCATTGCAGAAGCATACTCCTGCCAGAGGTCACTGCTCATGTCGATGTAATCATCAACGGGCTGGAACATTCCGGAGATAACGCCCTTAGGAAGAGCTGCGGTATCGCAGGGGAAGAAGTCGATTCCCTCACCGCCGAGGATATATGTAGAAAGGTCATTGTAACGGGTCTCCCATGTTGTAGGATACCATTCGATATTTCCGTCGTATTTTGATTTGAAGAGGTTAAGAGCAACAGACTCACTCTGACCGCTTGTGGAGGGGTTCAGATCATAGTGAGCGATCCACTTGATGGTCTTGTTTTCGAGCTCTACGTCCATAAGCTGCTCAGCGACCTGATCAAGAGTAGCCTGATCGTCGTCATTAAGAGTTGCGGTATTGATAGCAACGGTAGCAGTAGTAGTGGTAGTAACTTCTGCTGTAGTTTCGTCTGCAGTATCGTCGGTGCCGCCGCATGCTGTCATGCCGGCAACCATTGACATAGCCATAACGCCTGCCAGGATCTTCTTCATATCCTTCATTTTAAAATAATCACCCTTTCCGAGCACTGTTTTAAGCGCCCAATTACCATTTAGGTATTTTGACAAAAAATTAAGCTGAACAATAACAGCCACCTATAAATTTTATCAAGACAATTATATCATTTTTACAAGTTTATGTCAACATTCTATACATCACCGTTATGTAAATCTTTTTCGGAATTTTTTGTTGTATTTGTACAAAAAAATTGTGTAAATCTCTTCCTTTTAGGAGATGTATAAGCTTTCTGGAAAATAACATGGGACTGCCCGTAAGCAGTCCCATGAAGGAAGAAATCA
>CAMEYZ010000158.1 GCA_945947715.1 uncultured Clostridia bacterium
TGCCTGAAAAATACTCGTCAAGCTGTCTGCAGGCTTCGGTGAGGACCTCGGAGCGGGGAGCCTTATATCCTGCGTTATCATCAAGATTTAGCTCGATGATAGCCCCACATTCCTCTCTGATGACAAGTGTGCCAATGGGACTTGCATAGGTACATTCCGTCATGGGGTCATTCCTCTTCCTCGTCGTCGGAGGTCCTTGTGTGGTCGGCGGAGTTCATGCGGAAGCTCTTTTTATAGGTCAGCGGACTTACTCCCACGCTCTTTTTGAATTTGTTGTGGAAATAGTTGATGTTGCTGTAGCCCACCATTTCCGCCACCTCATAGACCTTGTACTCGTCCATGGCAAGCAGCCGCTTTGCCTCGGTTATGCGAATTGAATCGAGATAGTTATTGAAATTCTCGCCAGTGTACTGGTGGAACACCTTGCCAAGATATGCGCTGTTGTAGCCGAATATCTGCGCCAGCATTTCCAGACGAAGCTCCTGATTGTAATTGGATTTGATATACTGAACGACCCGCTCCATGGTAGACTTTGTAGTGCGTCCGAAGCAGATGTTGGACACCTCAGTGAAGGTGGATTTAAGCAGCCTGATAATATCGAAAAGGCTGTTCTGCTCGCCTATTTCGGAAATTAGCTTTTCGCCTAAGATATCGTCCTGTTTTTTCTCTGCGGAGCTTTTGACTATCTTTGAGCGGATATCCATCACAAGGGTGATGCAGATGACCTTTATCCTTTCAGGGGGATATTTTTTGCAGCGCAGATTGTCCATGAGGATATCGAGAGTTTTTTCAAGCTTTACCGTGTCGTTTATCTCCATGAATGCGAATATCTGGGAGGTTATCTCGGACATGCTCATGACCTCCTCAGGGGAGCGGTTCATGACGTCCTCGGTAACGACGCCGTAATGCATGTAAAGGAAGCGGCAGCTGTAGAGCTTATATGCGGACTTGTAGGAATTGCAGATATCGGCTGGGGAGGAAACGGTATTTCCCACGGCAATGAAAATGATGCCGCTGAAGCTTTTGTTCAGACGGTAGAGCATTTCCATGATGCCGCTGTGCTTCCAGCCCTTGAAAACTATCGCCTGCATGCCGCTTAAGTCCATGGACACGATATCCACGTTGCCGCAGTTATTGAAGAACTTGTTTACGTTGGTTATGACCGTGGAGCGGTGCTCAGGGGAGTCCTTGTCGGTGCAGCTGATGATCGCTGTAGCATAGGAAGAGAAGGTATACCCCGACGATTGTGCCTCCTTGATAGCCTTGGGGTCGCCGGAAAGGAGCCCCTTGGTGAGCTGTTCGTTGATATACTCGCAGCCCTTTGCGAGGCGGAAATCCAGTTCCCGTTCTTTGAGTATCTTTTCGCGGACGTTTTTCAGACATTCGATAAGCTCGTCCTCGTCCACGGGCTTAAGGATATAGTTTTCCACGCCCAGGGATATGGCGTTTTTAGCGTTGGAGAAATCAGAATATCCCGAAAGGATGATGACCTTACCGGAAAAGCCCTTTGCGATAGCCTCCTCGGTCATTTCAATGCCTGATTTTCCGGGCATTTTAACGTCTGCTATGACGATATCAGGGTGAAGGGACATTATTTTATCGAGACCGTCATCTCCGTCCTCGCCCTCTCCAATTACATTAAGTCCCAGCTCATCCCATGGGATCATCATTTTAATACCTTGTCTGACGTTAGGTTCGTCATCGACGAGCATTACATTAAGAATCTGCATTGTTGTTTCCTTTCCGTGAATTTTCGGGACAGCGCGGGAGCATTATCCTGACGCTTGTACCCTCGCCCTCTTTGCTTGTTACCTTGATTCCGTATATATCGCCGTAGCTCATCTGAATACGCTTGTTCACGTTAGTAAGACCTATGCTCTTACCGCTTTCCGTGTTGTTTTCAGACAGCTTTATGTCGATCTGCTTTAGCTTTTCGGGAGCTATCCCGACACCATTGTCGTCAACGTCGATGTAGACGTACTCGCCGCAGTAGTAGATATGGACATCGATCCTGCCGTTGGATTTGGAGCTTTCGATACCGTGGATAAAGGCATTTTCCACGATAGGCTGTATTATCAGCGGGAGTATCATGTAATCGTCGCTGACCGAGGAGCGTATATCGTAGGATATTTTATCTCCGAAACGAGCGGACTGCAGCTCCAGATAGCTGTTTGTAAAATCTATCTCCGATTTCAGAGTAACGCTGTCGGTCTTAAGCTCCAGACATCGCCGCATGAACTTGCCCAGCTTCTTGATAAGATCTGCAGTCTCCTTGTCGTTGTTGCAGAAGGCCTTCATGCGGATAGTTTCCAGTGTATTGTAAAGGAAATGAGGATTTATCTGACTGGCAAGAGCCTTGAATTCGGCATCACGCTGATTGAGCTTAAGTCGTTCCGATTCCAGCTTTGCGTTATAGATGTCGTTCATCATCAGCTGCATGCTGTCCACCATTATGCAGAGGTCCTCTTCGAGCTGAGCGACCTCATCGTTATCCTTAAGCTCACGGGTCACGTTGAAGTTTCCCAGTGCAACGCTGTGCATCTTGTCACGAAGCATAGTGATGCGGCGGCTAAACGAGATTACATACAATATAACGATAAGCAGCGATATCACAAACAGGAACAGCGTATAAAGTGAATAAAAGGATGTCAGCTTTTTATTCTGTGCTTCAAGGCTGCTTCCGGGATTTATGAGGAATATTTGGAAAACATTTTCCGAAAGACCGCTGCTGAAGGTCTTTAGAATGGTCAGAGCGGAGATGTTGTTAAATTCAGAATCTATGACCTCTTCGGCATTCGGAACGGAAAAATCCGTAGAGGCTACCGTGATGATATTTCCCGCATTTATCCCTTCAAGAGAGCTGAAATACACTATACCGTTGTTAATGGAAAGCACGGTCTTATATGTATCGTCGCTTATGTAATCTCCGAGCCACTCGGGGTTTATGGCAAGGACTGCCACAGCACAGGGCTCTCCGTCAGGACTGCATATCCTTCTTGTGCAGCTAAGATATACTTCTCTTGTAACAGGGTCCTTGATGACCCTCCACAGCGGAAAGGGCGTATCAATGGCGGAATTGTACCAGTTCTGTGAGGTAATGCTTTCGTCTGCGAAACGGAAGCTTGAATTGAATACGAAGTCGTCTCTGGGGATATATATCCTGATAGCCTTAAGCTGCGGAAAAATAGAAACGTAATTGTCTATGATTTCGTTATCGGCGTAAAATCTGTATATCTCAGACTTTTTGGAATACTCTCCGCAGATAAAGGAGGGAATATCATCACCGTTGCAGATAACGTCGGATATATTTTCTATAGTGTAGACCATATCGGTAAGCTGTATCCTGATATTGTCCGTATTTTTGAGTGCGTTGTCCGTTTCATTTTTTGAAAGGTTTGTTCTTATGGTATGAAGCAGGAACATGCTTCCTATGAAAACGGGGATTATCACGATTATATAGATGAGCATCATTTTTGTGCGGAGCTTATGTCCGTTGAAAAACTGCTCAAATTTTTTCAGTATACTCAAAAGCGTCATGCCTTTCCGGAAATAAATAGAAGGTCAGGACGGACAGATATTAAAAATCCTCCGCCTATTATATTATAGCACTAATTTTTGCAATTTTCAATAGCTAATAGCTGATTTTTTCAATAAAAATGTAAAAATATCATATTTTTCTCAGTGTAATGTGTGCATTGACAAAATTGAAAAAATATTGTATAATATTACCTATGATAAAGTGGGTTTGTTAAAAAAATCTGACTGAAATATCCTAAAATGTCAGATTTTCTTATACTACATGATATTGGAGTTAAACATGAGGAAAATGTTTCTGAAATATCTTGTGGTCATTATGCTGATCGCAATGATATTCATAATTATTCTAAATAATTATATAACCGGAGTGATAGCCGAGCAGTATATGGAGCAGCAGGCGAAAAGCACGGTAAATCAGGTGGTCGAAAAAATAGTGACCAGCGAGACGGAAGCAGAAGAGCTTAAACGACGTCTTAGCGAGGATTATCTTACCCGATGCAAGGCTTTTCTGTATATGGCGGAAAGCAATCCTGAAATACTGACCGATACCGATGAGCTGAAAAATATCACAGATCTGCTCAATGTGGACGAGCTCCATGTTATCGGCAGGGACGGTAAGATCACCAACAGCTCCGTAGACAGATATATCGGCTATGATATGGCAAACAGCCCGCAGTCTGCTGAGTTTCTTGCACTCTTCGAAGATGGCTCCACAGGGAAGCTTGTTCAGGATATCCAGCCTAACGGCGTAGAGGGCAGGGAGTTTCAGTATGTGGGACTGATCATGTCGGACAGGGAGCATATCCTTCAGATAGGAATGAAGCCAGAGCGCTACATTTCGGAGCTTAAAAAGAGCAATCTGTCGAATTTTATTGAAAATTCCGCCGACAAAAATACAAGTATTTTTATCATCAACAGAAAGACCGGCAGGTATGAGGAACATTCTGACCGTTCGCTGGTGGGTGCACTAACATCTGAAGTGCCCGATCTTGACAGCTTCTGCAATCAATATGTAAACGGAGGTACATACAAGTATCTTGATGTGAAGTATTACCTGTATGTCAGCGAATATGACGGAAAGATCATAGGCGTAAGCTATGATTACGCTTCCATTATGGGACTTATGCAGAATATGAGGACACTTACCATCGTCTTTGTATGTCTGACGTTCCTTATCATAATGGTGCTTATCGGCATGCTGGTAAATCAGCGTATCGTCAAGCATATCCACAGCATTATCTCCGATATGGACGATATTTCAGGCGGTGATCTGGACAAGACCGTAAACGAAAACAGTCTTCCTGAGTTTGAAAAGCTCAGCAGCGGGATAAACCATATGAAAAATGCCATAATCTCAAACGGAAACAAAATTGCGGGAATTATCGGAGCGGCAAATATTCCTATTGCAGTATATGAGATAAACTACCGCACAGGAGAATGTAGTGTTATCGGAAATCTCCGCAAGATGTTCCGCCTTACCGACGAGGAAAATCAGCGGCTCCTATCCGACAATAAGGCGCTGACTGATTATATATGCGATATTTCGTCCTGCCCCGAGGACGGT
>CAMEYZ010000159.1 GCA_945947715.1 uncultured Clostridia bacterium
GGAGTGCTTTTCCATGTACTCGGTCATATCGATGCGGACGATGTTCTTTTCATCGTCGAAAAGTGCCTGTGCAAGAGCCTTTGCAAGCTCTGTCTTGCCGACGCCTGTGGGTCCCATGAACAGGAACGAACCCAGCGGACGGTTAGGATTCTGGATACCCGCACGGCTGCGGAGGATAGACTCCGTGACCTTGGTAACAGCCTCGTCCTGACCGATAACTCTTTCGTGGAGGATATTTTCCAGCGACAGCAGCTTCTCGCGCTCGCCCTCCATAAGCTTTGTAACGGGGATACCTGTCCATCTGCCCACGATGCGGGCGATCTCCTCGTCGGTGACCTTGTCACGGAGCAGACTGTTTCCCTTGTTTTTCTCGGCGGTGTCCTCGGCTTCCTCCAGCTCCTTGCGCAGCTGAGGAAGCTTGCCGTATTTCAGCTCTGCCAGCTTGTCAAGGTCGTAGCCACGCTCTGCGGAGGCTATCTCACCGTTGGTTTTTTCTATTTCCTCACGGAGAGTCTGTATTCTTGCGATCGAGGTTTTCTCAGCCTCCCAGCCTGCCTTCATCTCGTTAAATTCTGCACGCAGGTCGGCAAGCTCCTTCTGTGTTTCCGCAAGGTTTTCCTTTGAGAGCTTGTCATCCTCCTTTTTGAGAGCGGTTTCCTCGATCTCCTTCTGCATAATCCTGCGGGAGATATCGTCCAGCTCGGTGGGCATGGAGTTCATCTCAGTGCGTATCAGCGCGCAGGCCTCGTCCACCAGGTCGATAGCCTTATCGGGCAGGAAACGGTCGGAAATATAACGGTTTGACAGCACTGCTGCCGTGATAAGGGCGCTGTCCTGAATTTTTACGCCATGAAAGACCTCGTAGCGCTCCTTTAAGCCTCTGAGGATAGTGATAGTGTCCTCGACAGTAGGCTCGGGGACCATTACGGGCTGGAAACGTCTTTCAAGAGCAGGGTCCTTTTCGATGTACTGATGATATTCATTCAGCGTGGTAGCACCGATGCAGTGCAGCTCGCCCCGGGCAAGCATGGGCTTTAAAAGATTTCCCGCGTCCATTGCACCGTCAGTCTTGCCTGCGCCCACGATAGTGTGAAGCTCGTCTATAAAGAGGATTATCTTTCCTTCGGACTTCTTGACCTCGTTGAGGACAGCCTTCAGACGCTCTTCAAATTCGCCTCTGAACTTTGCGCCGGAAATAAGTGCGCCCATATCCAGCGAGAACAGCTTTCTGTCCTTAAGATTATCGGGGACGTCTCCGCGGACAATACGCTGTGCCAGTCCCTCGGCAATGGCAGTCTTTCCGACGCCGGGCTCGCCGATAAGAACAGGGTTATTCTTGGTCTTTCTGGAAAGTATGCGGATAACGTTTCTTATCTCGGTATCACGTCCGATAACAGGGTCCAGCTTGTTGTTCTTGGCAAGGGCAACAAGGTCCTGACCGTATTTTTTGAGAACGTCATAGGTATCCTCGGGGGAATCGTTGGTGACACGCTGATTTCCTCTGACCTCAGAAAGGGCCTTAAGGAACGCATTTTTATCTATGCCATAGGTTTTGAACAGCTTTTTGAGCTTGTCTGAACTGTCGGAAAGTATTCCCATGAAAAGATGCTCTACGGAAACATACTCGTCGCCCATGCGCTTTGCCTCTGCCTCTGCGGCGTTAAAGCAGCGCTCGCACTCGGTGGAGATGTATACGGTATTCATATCCCTGCCGCTGCCCGTAACACGGGGAATTTCCTCGATAAGCTTTTCCGTCTGTGCCTTGATCGTATCAGGCTCAGCTCCCAGCTTTGAGATAAGCTGCGGGATAAGTCCGTTTTCCTGGTCGATAAGCGCGTACAGCATATGCTCAGGGGCGATATTCATGTTCTGATATTCGATAGCCTTGCTCTGGGCCGCTTCAACGGCTTCCAGTGATTTTTTTGTAAGTTTCTGCATATTCATATAGATGTCCTCCTTTGTGAAGCTATTTTTTAGCTATTTGCAATTATGTCCTTCTCTTTTGTCACCTATTATGATAACACAAATAATTGAAAGAAAAAGTACAGCATGGTAACAATTGATGAAATATTTGTGAAAAGTAATTGAAACAACTAACAATCAATAAATTTCAAGTGCCTACTCTTCGGGATAGGAAAATCCCCACTGCTCTCGGCAGCTGTCCATTATCTTCATAACAGCTACGGTGTCGCAATGCTTTACCAGCGGGCTTTCCGTCAGTCCCTCTGAAAGGCATCTTATGGCTTCACGTATCTCGTATTCGTAGCCGTTGATGTCGTTCTGGTATTCAAAGCGGTCCAGCTTAACGCCGTTCTTGTCGTACAGCGTAACTCCGCAGGACCAGACAAATCCGCTGTCAAAGAGAATGAAGCCGTCAGTGCCCATGACCGAAGCAGAATTGTCCGAGGCTATCTGCATGCTTGCTGTAACAGACGCGTGCGAACCGTCTGCATAGGTCAGGTGGATAAGGTCGGTAAGGTCTATGCCCATATCGCCCATAACTGCGGAGCTTGTGATATCGCAGGGATAGTTTCCGAGAAAATCTGCTGCAAGAGTCAGCGGATATACCGCCAGGTCAAGCAGAGAGCCTCCGCCGCAGTCCGGTCTGAAAAGTCTGCTGTTCATATCCACAGGGACGGTGTTGCAGAAATCCGCCTTGACAGCCCGCGGCTTTCCTATTCTGCCTGCGTTTACCCACTCCTTTGCTTTTAAGTAAGAGGGGCGGCATTTCAGCCACATGGCCTCCATAAAGAAAAGCCGCTTTTCCTGTGCAAGGGTGAGTATATCGTCCAGCTGCCACTGATTAAGGGTCACAGATTTTTCGCAGAGGACATTCTTTCCCCTGCGCAGACAGAGCATCACATCATCATAGTGGCTGCTCATGGGAGTGGCTATGTATACAATATCCACCTCGGGGTCGGCAGCAAGGAGCTCATAGCTGCCATAGGCCTTTTTAAAGCCGTACTGTGCGGCAAAGGCCTTGGCCTTCTCCTCGCTGCGTGAGGAGATCACGCACAGCTCGGCATCCTCGCATTTTGACAATGCGTCAGAGAATGTATGGGCAATAGCTCCCGTGCCGAATATCCCCCAGCGTATTTTTTTCATATATCCTACCATTCCTTCCTTTTTCCTGATTAATGCTATACTTCTATTATATCATTTTGATAAAATAAGTCAATATTTTTTGTACGCGCTAACGAAAATTTTAAATTATGGATTTTTTAACGACGGAAGCTTGAAATTTGCCGAAAAATATTGTATAATGTATACAAGTGAGTATTGCCCGTCATGTGTGTAAGAAATACGGAAAAGGAGCTGTATCAGAAATGGACAACAGACTTACAATCGGACTAATGATCCATCATCTTGTAAATGATTACTCCAGACCGATAGTAAAGGGTGCTTCTGAAGCTGCGGAAGATCTTGATGTCAATATAATCTTTTTCCCCGGAAGATCTCTGGGCGGTGGAGATTATTTTGACCATAAGCATACTGTATATGAGTATCAGAACAATGTCCTGTATAATTATGTGAGCCCCGGGATACTTGACGGAGTGATAATTTCTGCCGCAACTATCGGACAGTTTATCTCCAACGAGGAATTCAAGGGGTTTGTTGACCAGTTTGAGGGAATGCCTGTGCTCACGCTTGAAAACGAGGTGAGAGGCTACCCCTGCTTAAGATACGGCAGCGACGGCATTAAGCTGATTGTGAATCATCTTGTGTCCGAGCATAACTGTAAGAATATAGCCTTCGTCAGTGGACCGAAAAATAATAAGGACGCTCAGTCAAGATTACAGGCGTACCGCGAGGTTATGCTGGAAAATGATCTTGAATACGACGAGTCCATGATAGCTTATGGCAATTTTTCCGAATATTCCGAGCAGACAGTGCTGGACCTTCTCGATAACTGCGGAAAGAAGCTGGACGCTATCTGCTTTGCCAACGACCAGATGTGCATCGGCGGCTATAAGGCTGTCCGCAGCAGAGGTCTTGAACCGGGTAGGGATATCATCATAACAGGCTACGACGATTCTGAGGTGGCAATGAGCCTTATGCCTATGCTTACCACTGTCCGGGCAGATGCGTCCATTCTGGGCTATGCTGCTGTTGAGCGGCTCGTGAAGTGGATAAAAAGCGGCAACGCTCCCGCCAGCGAGGAGCTTCCGTCGGGACTTGTGATAAGAAGCTCCTGCGGCTGCGGCATGATATCCGGAGACAGCTCCAGACTTAGCACCATTGTGAAAAATATGTCCACCGAAGAGACTGCCCGCACTATCGTAAATATCCTTGCGGGAACGGACGTCAGCACCAAGGGCAGACTTATTCGTGAAAGACTTTCCTCCTTCTTTGCCAATGTGTTCACCGCTTCGGCGGGGGGCGGAGACCTTCCTGAACAAAGGCTCATCGGTCAGTTTAAGGAGATATTGGATGATAATGTGAATATTATCAGCCATGACGTCATTCTCAATATGCTGGACGCGGCGGAGAAGATATGCATGGACCTTGTGGGAAATATCCACTCCAAGCAGATAAAGATAATCCACATGTTCGAGCAGTTCAACCGCGCAGTTACCGATTTTATGCTGAGCTGGTTCTATGTCCGCCAGGCGGACGATTCGCTGTGCACCTTCCTCATAAGCAATATCGCCAAGGATATGATCATGTTTATGGAGGACGAGGAGCAGTGCTTTAATTCCATAACCAACAATCTTCACAGGATACATGTGCGCAGCTCATACATCTACGTGTATGAGAAGCCTATCATAAATCCTCCCAATTCCCAGTGGGACCAGCCCGAAAAGCTGTATCTCAAATCCTATCATGTGGGCGATATGCTCTACACGCCCAAGGGAGACGACCAGATAATCCCCTGGAAGGAATACGCAAACAACAGGTATTCCCCCGAAAATACGAGACGCACGATGGTGCTGTCGCCGCTGTACAGCAACGAGGAGCAGTATGGTCTGATGCTCTGCGACCTGGACCCTGAGTATTTCCAGTTCGTTTATTCCACCGCGCCCCAGGTCTGCACGGCTATCAAGCTGACGGGACTTGTAAACCG
>CAMEYZ010000160.1 GCA_945947715.1 uncultured Clostridia bacterium
AGAATCTCTTTCATATTCAACAGTGGAATAGCTGGTCTCTGTAACATCATCGTACAGTCTGATATCCGAGACACGCATGGACATGGTGATACCGTCCTTTTTCTTTGTGACATACCTGTTCTCATAGCCGATTTCGCAGGGATTTGAAAACACCGGCTTGTTCTCGATGGAGACCGCAGCAATTATGACCGCCGCGACCACAACTGCTATGACAACAGCCCCTGCTATCAGCGGATTTATCTTCCAGAGCTTGAAACGCACGCTGATGTTATCAAGCTTTTCCTTGACAGTAAGCATGACGCCCGTGGTCACATCGTAGGAATCCTTATCATGGTCCTTCATTTTCTGCACCCCTTTTTGTTGAAAAATCAGCCGTACATGGTGGTCTGCTCTGCGAAGGAGTAGACGATGTTATCCTGCGGCTCCACGCCCTTTGCAGCGAAAAGCTCGCTGACCGTAACGAAATTATAGCCCTCGTCCTTAAGAGCAGGGATTATTGTATCGAGAGCCTCCACGGTCTTGGAGTTGCCCTGCATATCGTGGAGCAGGATAATCGCGCCGTCCTTTGCCTGTGCAAGGACCTTCTCCGCGCGCTCATCGGCAGAAACGCTGTCCTCCCAGTCGTTGGCACCGTAACCTGCGATAAATGGCAGGTCGATGCTCTCAAACATCACATCGTTCACTGCGATATAGGGTGGACGGAAAAAATGGGGGCGCTCACCGGTTATCTCGAATATCTTATCGGAGGTATAGTCCATTTCCGCCTTGATATCCTCTGGAGACATCTCGGTCATATTGCTGTGAGTCTTAGAGTGGCTGTTTATCTCGCAGCCCATGTCATATGCACGTTTTGCGACCTTAGCGCTGCCCTCGTTTTCATTGCCGGTGATATTATCTCCCACCAGGAAAAAGCTGGCAACGATATTATATTCCTCAAGCTTATTGATAACAGCGGTGGTAGTCGTAAGATTAGGTCCGTCGTCAAAGGTCAGAGCTATCACCTTATCGTCCTTGGTGAAGGTAGGTCTTTCAGGTCTTGTCACGGTGGTTTCCTCCTTTGTTTCGGCAGATGACGCGGTGGTCTGTACCGAAGTCTGCTCGGCTGTTTCGGAAGATGTTTCCGCGGTCTTATCCGCAGTCCCGCCGCAGCCTGTCACAGCTAAAATTGCGGCAGTCATTATTGCCGATATCATCTTTTTTATCGCGTTCATTTTATTCACTTGCTTTGGCTGGTTGTTGGTTGATGTTCGGGTTTGGTGGCTGCTGTTCGTTGATTTGCTTTAAGTTTACAAAAGTGAAACGGTTCGCTTTCGGCGGAGCAGAGCTCCGCGCAATTGCTTATTCACTGTCAATTACAGTTATGCCCAGTATATCCAGGCTCTCCTTATCCACCTCTGCGGGCGCATTGCTCATGAGCTCGGACGCGTTCTGTACCTTCGGGAACGCTGTTACGTCCTTCAGACTGTCTGCTCCGCACATAATCATCGCAAGGCGGTCAAGTCCGATGCCCATGCCTCCGTGAGGCGCTGCACCATACTTGTACGCTTCAACAAGGAAACCGAACTTCGCTTCTATCTCTTCATCGGTAAGTCCAAGCTTCTCGAACATCTTCTGCTGGAGCTCGTAATCGGTGATTCTGATAGAGCCGCTGGAAAGCTCTGTGCCGTTGAGCACAAGGTCAAATGCCTTAGCAAAAACCTTCTCCGGAGCGGTGTCAAGATACTGTAAGCACTCGTCCATGGGCATAGTGAATGGGTGATGCATTGCGTCCCAGTGCTGAGTTTCCTCGTTCCATTCAAAGAAGGGGAACTTTGTTATCCACAGGAAATTGAACTGTCCCTCAGGCACGATGCCAAGCTGCTTTGCAGTCTTAAGACGAAGCGCTCCCAGTGTGGGCAGAACAACACTGTTCTTGTCCGCACAGATGAACACAACATCTCCTTTTTCTGCTCCCACAGCAGTGAGTATCTTATCCAGCTCGCCCTCACCCATGAACTTCGAGAAGGAGCATGAGGGAACGTCGTCCACCCAGCGCACATAGGCAAGTCCCTTTGCGCCGATGCCCTTTACATATTCGATGAGCTTATCTATCTCTTTTCTGGTAAATACGGAAGCGCTGTTCTTTGCGGTTATCGCACGTACAGAGCCGCCGTTCTCAATTGCTGAGGTGAACACGCCGAAGCCGCAGTCCTTCACAATATCGGAAATATCGGTTATCTCCATTCCGAAACGGGTGTCGGGCTTGTCCGAGCCGAAGCGTTCCATGGCCTCGGTGTAGGTCATTCTCGGCAGAGGCGTGGGGATATCGGTATCAAGGACCTCCTTGAACAGGCGCTTTACAAGGCCCTCAGCCATTTCAAGGATATCGTCCACATCAACGAAGGACATTTCCAGGTCTATCTGTGTGAACTCGGGCTGACGGTCAGCACGCAGGTCCTCGTCACGGAAGCATCTTGCTATCTGGATATATCTCTCGAAGCCTGCCACCATAAGCAGCTGCTTGTACATCTGAGGCGACTGGGGCAGAGCATAGAAGCTGCCCGGATGAACTCTTGACGGAACAAGATAATCTCTTGCACCCTCGGGAGTGGACTTGATAAGCATGGGTGTCTCTATCTCGATAAAGCCGTTCTCGTAGAAATAGTCCCTTGCTACTTTAGCTATCTTGCTGCGTCGGATGATGTTCTCGGTGAGAGGACGACGACGCAGGTCAAGATAACGATATTTCAGTCTGAGCTCCTCATTAGTGTTGGTGTTGTCCACTATCTCAAAGGGAGGAGTCTGTGCCTTTGCAAGTATGCGCAGGTCGTCCACGAAAATCTCGAAGTGGCCGGTTGCTATCTTGTCGTTGATGCTCTCGCGCTCTCTGACCTCGCCCTTTGCAAGGAGGACATACTCCGAATGACAGGAAGATGCCTTTTCAAACACTTCCCTGTCGGTGGTCTCGTTGAAGGTGAGCTGTACCAGACCTGTTCTGTCACGCAGAACGATAAAGATGATTCCGCCCTTGTTTCTGACGGTATCCACATATCCGCCCACAGTAACGGTCTGCCCTGCCTTGAGGACTTCTCCGCAGCCGCAGGTCCTTTTAAGTCCGTTCATTGTATCTGCCATAGTAATTACATATCCTTTCAGAAATTATTCAGCGAGCACCTTTTTGATAGCATTCATCAGCTCGTCATAGGTCTCAAAAGCGGGGATATCGGGATTATCCGCCTTGATCTTGTCGGTGCTCTTGAACAGGAAGCCGCCCTTGCTTGCCTTGATCATGCCAAGGTCATTGTAGCTGTCGCCGCTGGCGATAGTGTCGTAGCCTATGGACTGGAGAGCCTTGACGGTGGTGTACTTGGAGTTTTCAATGCGCATCTTAAAGCCGGTGATCTCGCCGCTGTCAGCCACCTCAAGGGAGTTGCAGAAGATAGTGGGATAGCCCAGCTTCTTCATAAGAGGTCCTGCAAACTGAGAGAAGGTATCGCTGATGATGATGACCTGGCAGATAGAGCGGAGCTCATCGAGGAACTCCTTTGCGCCGGGCATGGGGTCAATCTTAGCGATAACGTCCTGAATCTCCTTGAGTCCGAGGCCGTGCTCCTTAAGGATACCGATGCGGTATTTCATGAGCTTGTCGTAATCTGGCTCATCTCTGGTGGTCTTTTTCAGCTCAGGGATACCGGTCTCCTCTGCGAATGCAATCCAAATCTCAGGAACGAGAACTCCCTCTAAGTCTAAGCAAGTGATATACATGATTTTTTCCTCCATTTTTTATTTTAATTTACATTATTGATGATTTTTTCCCTGTACTCCTTCAATCTTTCCGAATATCCGGAATAGGCACAGGTCTCGGCGACCTTGATAAGTCTGTCGATAACGCCCAGAAACTCCTCGTGAGCGCGGTACTCCATAGCACCTGCGCTTTCGGAAGGCAGCGTTTTGAGTATCCTTTCCATTGCCTCATCAGTCGTACATTCGCCGTTTTTTATCCGTTCAAGCTCTGAGCCTGACGTTTTGACAAAATCCATCACAGACTGTCCGCGGCGTGCCTTCAGCTCATGGGCCTTGGTGACGTCCCCGATAACGGGCAGCAGCGCAGGGATAAGCTTCATTCCCAACCCCGGAGATATCTTCTTCATAACCCCGAATCTCATCAGAATGAGCGTAAGCCAGAACACAGCATTCGAGCATCTGCCGTCAAGTCTGTCCGCCGTGAGTATGAAGCTGACATCAACAGCGATGATACCCTCCGAAGCGCCGAACTTATCCGCAAAATATGCAAATGCAGATTCAAAGTCCTTTCTCATTAGCGGGTCATTTGCTGCTAAGCTGCCGATTATTTCCTCACAGCCCATGGAAAAGAGCTCCTGCTCTCCCTCGCGAATGGACAGCGTCATTTTGTTATCCATTTCCATTTAAGGTGTCCTCGAAGAGGCCCGCCATAAGGTGAGCCGAGAAGGTCTCGGTGAATTTATTGTCAAGGGCGATATCCTCCTCCTTGCCTGTGTCCATGTTCTTAAGCTTGGCCTTTCCGCTTTCAAGCTCGTTGTCTCCCAGCACAAGAACATACCTTGCACTGATAGTATTTGCGTACTTCATCTGCTTGCCGAAGGACCTTCCCATAAGGTCAGTCTCCGCCTTAAAGCCCTCCTTGCGCAGACTCTCCGACAGCTGAGCAGCCTTTATCTCAGCAGCCTCGCCCATGGGCAGGATATAGACATCGCAGCGGCTCTTCTCGCCGAAGTCGCAGCCCTGAGCCTCCATGTTCAGCAGGATACGCTCCAGTCCCATTGCAAAGCCCAGCGCAGGAGTAGGCTTTCCGCCCATCTGCTCTATCATACCGTCGTACCGTCCACCGCCGCAGATAGTACCCTTCTGCTTGCCCTCACCCGCAACAAATTCGAAGACCGTCTTGGTGTAGTAGTCCAGGCCTCTTACAATCTTGGGGTTAATGGTATACTCAACGCCCATACCGTCAAGGAGGGCCTTAAGCTTTTCAAAGTGAGTCTTGCAGTCATCGCAGAGGGAATCAAGTACCAGAGGCGCGGCCTTTGCGATATC
>CAMEYZ010000161.1 GCA_945947715.1 uncultured Clostridia bacterium
TGCGCCTAAGTAGGAACCGCCAATACCGATAACGATAAGGATATCGGAGTTCTCCTTGATCTTAGCAGCAGCAGCCTTGATGCGTGCAAATTCCTCCTTGTCATAATCCACAGGAAGGTCCAGCCAGCCGAGGAAATCATTACCCTCGCCTGTCTTGTTCATCACAGTGTCGGCAGCCAGCATCGTCTGTGCTTTTATAGCCTCCATTTCGTGGGGCGCGATATATTTTTCAAGATACTTTGTGTTGAGCTTTAATAACTCGGACATATTACTTTTCCTCCAAAACCAAACGGACTGCTCCGTTTAATATATTACCATTCTTATTTTACTATATTCCTTCTGATTTTTCAAGATGTTTTGCAAAACATACCTATTTTTTATTTAATCTTAACATATTTCTTTCAAAACTTGACGATATTTTTAAGCATTTTCACAACATTATATCTGAAAGTTTTAGCTTCGGAGGTCCTAACTGCCGTAATATCCGCCGAAAAGATGTGTTCGCCCTTGTAATAGTAAAGAATTTCCCCTATCTTGTCTCCCCGTTTTACGGGAGCATAAACATAATCGGGCACTGCTGTCCGACAGGATATCTCATCCGAGGTCCCCACGGAAATAACTGCCTTGCGGGGAGTCTGTGCTTCTATCCTGACCTCTCCCAGCCTTCCGTTTCTGACCCTTACCGTTCTTGGCATATCGGAGGGTACTTCCGGCAGCACGGTCTCATAGGCTGCAAAGCCCGTGTCAAGCAGAGCCAGTGCCTTTTCCGAGGAAATATCCTCATCCTCCTCGCCCAGAACAGCAGACACGAATATATCCCCGTCACGACATGCGCCCTCCGCCGAATAATAGATGCGCTTGCCTTCCTCACCTTCCCAGAAGCCCGATTTGAAGCCCACTGCGCCGCTGTACCTTATCCCGTCAGGATTGGACGTGACAAGCTGGACGGTATCCTCTCTGATATATTCCATTCTGGTGGTGAATATCTCCGCAAGCTGCTTGTGCTTTGATAGTTCACAGAGCAGCCTTGCAGTATCCTCGGCGGTGGTATAGTCCCCCTCCGACTTGTATCCGCTGGAATTGATATAGAGCGTGTCGGACATGCCAAGCTCCGCCGCACGGCTGTTCATCAGCTTGACGAAATCCTCCTCGGTGCCGGATATTCCCTCTGCCAGAGCGCAGGCAGCATCGTTTGCGTTTCCGATAATGATACCCTTAAGCAGCTCATTGACGGATATCTTATCCCCCGGCATGAGCCATATCTGTGCGCCCTGCATGGAGTTGGCATGCTCGGAAGCAGTAAATATGTCCTCACCGGACAGCTCTCCCGACTGCATTTTCTCAGCTGCGATAAGCACGGTCATCAGCTTTGACATCGATCCGCAGGGATATTTTTCCGTCCCGCCATCACTGAGAAGCACAGTCCCCGACTGAGCCTCGGCAAGTACACGCGAGCTTTCCGCAAAAACTGCGGGCTGCGGGAGCTCGGAGTACAAAAACACAGCGGCAGTTATCCCCGCAAGCATTAAAAAAAATCTGCGCATAATATCTCATTTCCTCCCGATGAAGTTTACGAAAATATTATAAGCAGATTATTTTTATTAATTCATTCTATTTCGACATGAAATCACACTGAACAGATAAGTCCGCACAACGTCACCGAAAGAGGAAGCGTCACCGCAGAAAGTATCGTGGACAGTGCAAATATGTTGGAGGCGTACACGGGATTTTTGTCATAATTTACCGCATACATAACTCCCATTGCTGCTCCGGGACATGCCGCTGCAGCTGTTATCGCCATAAATACGATCTCCGACGCGCCGAAATATCCGCATACTCTGCACAGCAGCACAAATATCAGCGGCATCAGGATAAGCCTTACTATACTTATGTAATAAGCCCTGCCGTTTTTCAGCATATCGGATATCCTTCCTGAGCCTGCGATAGTCACACCTGCAACTATCATGGCAAGGGGCGTATGCATGCCGCTTATGTAGTCCGCAGCTTCTGTGAGCAGTCCGGGGAGCCTTATCTGCAGCACAAAGCATATCACGCCTGCGATGATAGCAATGACTGACGGTGACTTTATCACCTTAAGAGCAGTTTTTCCTATGCTCTCCTTTTCCTCACCGCCTTGAAAAAGCATTACTCCGTGGGTCCACACGAGAATATTGAAGCAAGTCAGATAGCCTGTGAGATAGAATACTCCCTCCGAGCCGAAAAGCCCGTTTATCAGTGGTATTCCCATAAATGCGCAGTTTGAGTATACTGCGAAGAATTTATCCGCCGCCCTTATGCCGGGACTGCTTTTCTTAAACATCAGCTCCGATAAAAGAATGGCAGCTGCAAAGGAGACCGCTCCCAGCAGCACCGACAGCAGCAGATTTTTCAGAAGCTTAGCGTCGTAATCCATCTGATAGGACATAAATATCAGCATAGGATTTACCACGTTCAGCACCAGCTTTGAAAGCTGTCTTCCCGTCTCCTGAGACAGGATAGTTTTCCCGCAGACATATCCTGCGGCGATAAGAATAAACATCACGGCTATCTGCTTGACGCAAACCGTTACAAGTTCCATAAAAGGGTTCTCCTTGGGTAGTTTTGTTATCTGTCACCAATCATCACTTACAAAGTCTGTCTGCCACTGCAGAGATAAGCTTTCCGTCAGCCTTGCCAGAAAGCTTGCCCATGACAGTCTTCATTATCATGCCCTTATTCTTTGCAGCAACATGCTCTGCGGCTTCGTTTCTGATAAATTCCTCGATCTCAGCCTCGGACATCTGCTTGGGCGCATATTCCGAAATAACATTACAATTGAACTCATACTCCGCCTTAAGGTCCTGACGGCTGTCGGGACAGGTATCCAGCTGCTCCTTAGCGGACTTGAGCTCCTTGAGTATGACTCTGTCAACCAGCTCATCGGGGATATTCTCACGCACTCCCTCGTCAATAGCGACCTTCTTCACTGCAGCGATGAGGTTTGATATCGCCTCCTTGCGCTGTTTATCCTTAGCCTTCATGGCAGCGACCATATCCGACTGAAGCTTTTTAAATTCCATACTTATCTCTCCTTTTGTTTGACAATGACCATTTTCGGCTGTCTGCCGACCATTCTTATTTTATATCTTTTCGGCGCAAAAATCAACGTGAAATTGCATATTTAATCAAAAATAGTTCACCATTATATTGACAGTATTGCATAAAAATGATATAATATTTATAATCATCAAGCGAACACTTAGCGAAAGGACAGGTAAAATATGGATAATTCAAAAGCAAACCTGCTTATTGAAAATATTGAAAAGGTCATCGTGGGAAAGCATGATACTATTTTTCTGGTAACGGCAGCCCTGCTCACAGGCGGTCATGTGCTCATCGAGGACGTTCCCGGCGTGGGAAAAACTCAGCTTGCCTCCGCTCTGGCAAGGTCGGTCAGCGGAGAATTTAATCGTATCCAGCTAACTCCCGACATCATGCCCTCGGATATCGTGGGCTTTTCTATGATAAATACCGAAACTCACGAAATGGAGTACCGCAAGGGCGCTGCCTTCTGCAATTTCCTGCTGGCGGACGAGATAAACCGCGCCTCCCCTAAGGCACAGTCTGCCCTTCTCGAGGCCATGGAGGAGCATCAAGTCAGCCTTGACGGAAATACCTATCCTCTGCCCTCGCCCTTCATGGTAATGGCTACCCAGAATCCCGTGGAGACCTACGGCACCTATCATCTCCCCGAAGCCCAGATGGACCGGTTCGTTATGAAGATAAGCATGGGCTACCCCTCTCCCGATGAGGAGCTCACTGTCCTTTCCAGAACGGAAAACGAAAATCCCGTAAAGTCCATAGGTGCGGTGATAACCACTGATGATGTGGTGAAAATGCAGGAGGACGTCAAGAGGGTACGCTGCACCGAAAGCATAAAATCGTACATCATATCCATATGCACTGCCACACGAAACCACGACGGAGCTCGTCTCGGAGTAAGCCCCAGAGGAAGCATCGCCCTGTATAAAATAGCCAAGGCAGCAGCCTTTCTTCATGGCAGAGACTACGTTGTCCCTGACGATGTGAAAAGCTCTGCTATCCCCGTGCTGTCTCACCGGATCATGCTCTCTCCCAAGGGAAAGGCCGACTTCGGCACTGCCGAGGCGCTTATCCTGTCGGAGCTCTCCAACACAGCCGTTCCTAAAACTACCGATGCGTAAGGAATTTCGCGTCGAAAAAGACGCCTTCGGATATTTGGCCGCCCTCGCTCTGACAGTGGTGTTTGCTCTGTTCTGCAGTGCGACGATCGGCTGGTTTTTCTTTGCGGTAATGCTTCTGCTGCCGGTGGTTTCCGCTTTATCGGCTTATATAATGGTAAGATATATCACCGTATCGGCGGATATAACACAAACCAAGCTTTACAAGCACGAATCCACCGTAATGCGGATAACCGTAAGCAACCGCTCCTTTTTGCCCGCTCCCACCGTGTATGCGGAGCTGGAAAGCTCGGAGGCTCTCGTCTGTGATGTTCCTTCAAAGCTGTGCTGTATCGACACGCTTCCCCGTTCTGAGCAGACGGCGGAAATATCCTACACTGCAAAAATGTGGTACCCGTCCTCGGTGGGCGTGAAGAACCTGTATGTGGTGGATTATACGGGACGGCTACAGCTCAAGCTGAAATGCGATCGTCTCAGCTTCGATGTGGATATAATCCCCGATATAGCGGAGGTATTCGATTCGGATGAGCTTGTCACCGCAATAAGCGACGCCGCTGCTCAGGGCGACGAATGCGAGGAAACCCTGGATTCCCGCGCCATAGGCTTTACGGGAACTCCCGGCTTCGAGCATAGAGAATATGTCCCCGGAGACCCTATCAAAAGGATAAACTGGAAGCTCTCCTGCAAAAAGGGCGAGCTTATGGTGCGACTGGATGACCGTGTTTCCGCCGCAAAGCACACCTTCATTCTGGACAGGCTGAACAAGGACGGAAGTCCGAAAAACGGCGAGGTCTGCGGTGAAAACATGCTTGGCGTACTGACAGCAGTGGTCCGCACTGGTGCC
>CAMEYZ010000162.1 GCA_945947715.1 uncultured Clostridia bacterium
TCAGAGCGTTCTTAAAGAAAAAAATGTGGATACATCGGGACTTATCCTTGACCCGAATTTCTCCACATCTCTTGCTTTTGTGGGTAAGGATCCTGACGGTAATCGGGACTACATATTCTACCGAAAGAACACCGCAGACCTTAATCTGAAATTCAACGAGATAAATTTAAAGCTCATCGACAGCTGCAAGATATTCCATTTTGGAGCGCTCACTCTCACAAGCGAGCCTTCAAAGACTACCACCATCAATGCAGTGGAATATGCAAAGGCAAAGGGAAAGCTGATATCGTATATTCCAAACTGGAGACCGTATCTCTGGTCCTCGAGAGAGGCTGCTGTGCAGTCTATGCAGAATGCTTTGCAGTATGCGGATATCGTAAAGGTGTCAGAATCTGAGCTGCAGATAATCACTGACTGCGGCAATCTGCGGCCTGGAATAGCCAAGCTCTTAAATGAGGGCGTAAAGATAATCTGCGTTACACAGGGAGCAAAGGGCTGTATTATTGCGACAAAATCATCGGTAGAGCTTTATCCCTCATACAAGGTGGAGACTGTCGATACCTTGGGCTCAGGAGACAGCTTCTTCGGAGCATTTCTGGTAAAGCTTCTGGAAAAATCCAAGGACATCACCGAGCTTACCTCCGAGGAGCTCCGTGAAATGGCATGCTTTGCCAATGCCTGCGGAGCGGTGACCTCCACAAAAATGGGAGCAATACCTGCGATGCCCACACTTAAGGAAGTAAACGATTTTATGGATAGCCATGAGGTCATGGACTGACAGCTTATACGCACAAAAAATACCGTCGGAACGAATGGAGTGTTCCGACGGTTTTTGGATTATATTAATAATAAAGGATAACGGGAGTACCTCTTTCGACCATGTCATAGAGCTTCTGTACTTCGGAGTATCTCATGTTGATACAGCCGTGAGAGCCGTTGTTGATGTATGTATTTCCGCCATAGCTACCGCGGCTCAGGTCATGGAAGCCGATTCCCTCGAAGCTGATGCGCATGAAGTAGCTGCACTTTGTGGAGTAGGAGCCATCTGCCGCCTTCATGGTATAGTTGGTGGACTTTGTATATACGCTGTACACGCCCTCAGGAGTTTTTCTTGACGGGTCGGTAGCCTTGCCTGATACTATCTGGTCGGTCTCAAAGGCAAGCTCACCGTCCTTATAGTACCAGAGATGCTGTGCGGAAAGGTCAACCTCGATGTAGGTATTTCCGATATCACCCTCAGCGCTTCTGCCGGAGGGGAAGCCCTCATAGCAGTAGCCTGTATCAAGAGTTACGTACATAGGCTCGACAGTTACCGACTGTCCATTTTCGATGTACTGGAGCAGCTTGTCCACAGATTTTTCCTGATCTATCCACCAGCCGTACTGTCCGGTAGAGTATCTGCCCTGACTCAGGGTGATAACGCCGCGTTCGGTGGTCTGGAACTGTCTAGTGGTCATAAACGTATCATACTTTGCGGCAAGACCTGCTATGTAATTTTCAACCTTGGAGCGGTCTACCGTAAAGCTTCCGTCGGAGGAAACAGTTATCCAGTCGTAGATATCTGCGCCCGACAGAGTTTCGGTGGTGTAGTTAAAATCATAGGTGATTACAAAGTTGAATTTTTCATTCATTTCAGTCTTAAGCGCTTCAAGGTCCTGCGAGAAAACGGTAGGCTCAGTAAAGCAGTTGCTCTCAGAGAGGTTAAGGGAAAGATCACCCTTTTCGACCTCATTCAGAACATAATCAACGAGCTTATTGATATCTGGGATATCGCCGTAAACCTCTGATTTTATGTAATATTCGCCATCCTTGTAATCAAGCTTAGCATCAGCGGTCTCAGAGGTGCCCCAGACAGTGTTCCGGAGGATATACTCCAGCTTTTCGCTGTCATACTGAGCCTCTCCCACGGTCTCATATTCAGTGGTTTTAAAGTAGGAGCCGAGCCAGCCTGCATAGTTGATATCATCGTAAAATTCTTTTATTTCAGGGGAGATGTCATAGCTGTAGTCGAAGTAGTCCAGCGGTATCCTTTCAGCGGAGCCGTCCTTTTTTGTAATGGAGAGGTAATCCGCAGATGGTCCCTTTGTCACTGCCGAGACAGCTTCCTTAAGGGTCATTTTGCTGACATCTGTACCGTCTATGTATGTGTTGGGGAGAAACTTGCCCACCGAGGTTATCCAACCGCCGAAGTAAACAATCGCTCCGATAAGGATAACTCCTCCGCCGATAGTGCAGCCGATAGCGATGCTTTTATTTCTCTTTTTGGTTTTCTGCCCCTTTTTTTTCTGTGCTATAGCCGAGGATATCATTCTCGACATATCTCTGTCGGGAGTATAATCGTCGGTATACTGTGTTTTATCATCTGTTTTATAGCCCATTATATCCTCCGTATTATTAGTCTTCCGAAGAAGCGCAATAATGTGTACTGTCATAAATATACATAATATATTCTACCATAGAATTTGTATTTTGTCAATGAAATAAGCGAGTGTAATTATTAAAATACGGTTACAAATACCGAACGTATGTAATTCCTACCTTTTATATATACATTATACATCAAAGGAGGAAATTATTTGATGATTTTTATAGTATATTGACAAAAAAATAATAGTGTGGTATAATATATTCAGTACCAATGAAAGGCAGGAATAATTAAAATGAGCGAAGAATGTACACATGACTGCTCAAGCTGCGGCGCAGACTGCTCAAGCAGAGAAAAGGCGTCGCCTAAGAGCTTTATTGAAAAGCTTAACGAAAGCAGCAAGGTAAAAAAGGTAATAGGCATCGTCAGCGGAAAGGGCGGCGTTGGAAAATCCCTCGTTACAGGTCTCCTGGCGACTGCTTTTTCTGCAAAGGGAAAGCATGCTGCTATCCTGGACGCTGATATAACAGGCCCCACTATTCCGCGCATGTTCGGAGTAAATGAACGTGCCATGTCCATACCTCAGGGAATAATTCCCTCCAGAACAAGGACAGGCATTGATATCATGTCCATAAATCTTATGCTGGAAAATCCCACCGACCCAGTTATCTGGAGAGGTCCTGTTATCGCAGGAGTTGTAAAGCAGTTCTGGACCGATGTTATCTGGGACGATGTTGACTATATGTTCGTTGATATGCCTCCTGGAACAGGCGATGTTCCTCTGACTGTGTTCCAGTCTATTCCGCTGGACGGCGTCATCATTGTAGCGTCTCCCCAGGACCTGGTGGCGATGATAGTTTCCAAGGCTGTGAACATGGCTAATATGATGAATATTCCCATTGTGGGCGCTGTTGAGAATATGAGCTATGTTGAATGTCCTCACTGCAATAAGCCTATCTATTTGTACGGCGAGAGCCATATCGAGGCGGTATGCGAGGAAAACGGCATTAAGCTTCTGGGAAGAATACCGATAAATCCTGAGATCGCATCTGCATGCGACCGCGGAGATATCGAGTCGGTAAAGGGAAGCTGGATAGACGATGCTGTTTCTGCTATTGAGCAGATACCTGCTTCCGAAAAATGATAGGATAGATTATTTGGTAAAAATGCTTTGAGAATTAGATTTTTCTCAAAGCATTTTATTTATTTCGACAAATATTTTCTGAAATTATTGCAAAAATTTTATTATTTAGTTACATTTGTACAAAAAATCATTGCAATAATTGTATTACAAATCATTTGACTTAATATTAAAGATATGGTATAATTATTAACGGCAAGATGTATTATCTGTTAATTATTTTGTATAAATATGGAAGATGCTGCATCGGGAGCAGGTCCTGTCAGTGGCATTCCTCTTAATTTATTCCGAAACGGAGCTGAATTCATGAGTAATCAATCAAGCATTTACAATGAAAAGAAACTCGCCTATTATGAAGCTACCTATAAGCTGAGCGTTCTTGCTAAGCCTCAGGATGTAAATCTTACGCTTACAGCTGCTCATATTTACGGTCTGGGCTACATAATGGAACAGAATGGTACTAAGGAGGGGGATCCCGTTTATACGAGATTTTCCTGCGGCCTTGACGAGATCACTAAGGTGTATATCAACGAAAATTCAAGGCAGAGCCCGCTGTATATACAGTGCGATACTATGAATAAGGGTGTGCTGTTCCGCAGAAGGATCATCATTCCCTGTCTCAAAAATGCTTCATCTGTTGTTGATGAGATAATCTCCGTGAAGAAGCAGTACGATGAGAAAATGGAGAAGTCCAAGGAAAGAGCACGGGCTATCAGCAAAAGAGCTGCCGAAGAGGCTCCTCAGGCTGCACCCGTTCAGCCCGCAGCTGAGGAAGCTTCTCAGAAAAAATCCTTCGATGATAAGCTTAAGGATTTCGAGCGTATGAAAAAGCTCTCTGACAGCTTCTTCGATAATATTCCTATTCCCGGAAAGCGTCATGCCGCAAATACCGAGGCTGTCGAGGAAGTTCCCGCAGCACAGGCTACTGCTGAGACAGCAGCTGCTCCTGAGGCAGAAGCTCCCAGGGAGGAAATTTCTGCAGTGGCAGAGGCTCCTGTTCCCGAGGCTGTTCCTGCTGTTGAGGAGACTGTAAAGAAGAAGGCTGATATCAAGGTCACTATCGACGACCTTCTGCAGCTTAACGACTCCATTGATGAGGATTTCCTTAAGAATACAGAGCCTCCGATAACAGGCGGTAAGAAGAATGCTGAAAAATATCTTGATGATATCGGCGGAGATTATAAATACAAGCCTGCCCACAAGGCCGCTGAAAGAGATGCTCTGCTCACCGAGGAGTTGGGCGAGGTAAAGCTGGAGGATATGAACGAGTATACTCCCGGCAGGACCGATGAGCTTGATCTTTCTGATCTTGATGTGGTAAACAAGAGCGATCTCATTTCCGATATGACCGGCGCAAAGGTGGATCTGGAGGGAGAAACTACTCCTGTTGAGCGCATGGACTTTGTGCGCAAAAGCCATGACAAGCATGAGAATAAGCTCCAGGGCATAAAGGTCGTTATTGACGAAAAAATCGAGGAGGCTCCTGCTGCTGAGGCT
>CAMEYZ010000163.1 GCA_945947715.1 uncultured Clostridia bacterium
TGACTTTTTTGGCAGGGTATGGTGTGATTAATTTATAAAAAATACAGTATTTACTGTTGGTCATTCATGATTGGACGGTTACATATGGAGGGGCTATTATGAAAAAATGGTACGACGAAGAATACGAATTTGAGATCGAGGTGACGGGCTATCTCCGCGGAGACCACACCGAGCATTACTGCCGCAATGGCGAGGAAATCGGCGATAAGTACCGCTGCACCTACGGCTGTCCCGTAAACGAGCAGGGCTATGGTATCTGCAGCAAGACCATGATGATGCTCTATCCGATAATGGAGGCTGTCAGAAGCGGCGGCGACCTGCAAAACATCGGCGGCGATGATAAGTACAGCAAAACCATAGTCTGTCCCGACGGCTGTGTGATTTTCCGCATTACGGCAAAGCCGCTGGGAAACGAGAATTTCTATAAGGGCGAGTTCTGGAAGGAGCCGTGACCTATTGTGAAACAAAATAACCTGAGAGGCAGGACCTTTCAGGTTATTTTTTAATAAGATATTATTTCATACCCCGTATCGGTGACGACCACCATTATCTCCCACTGGGCGGAGGGCTTTCCGTCCTGAGTGTACACGGTCCAGCCGTTCTTTTTGTCGGTGTATATCCTTGCCGAGCCCATGTTTATCATCGGCTCAATGGTAAAGCAGAGCCCTGGTATCAATAGCATGCCCGTTCTCGGACGGGACACAAAGCTTACCCACGGGTCCTCGTGGAATTCCAGCCCGATGCCGTGGCCGCCTATCTGCCGAACTACTGAGTATCCATTTTTTATGGCATGAGTTTCGATAACAGCTCCCACGTCACCCAGATAACCCAGTGGCTTTACCTTTTCAAGTCCGAGGTAAACGCATTCCTTGGTGACCTCCACAAGCCTTTTGTTTTCGGGGGAGACGTTTCCTATGCAGTACATTCTCGAGGAATCGGAGTAAAATCCGTCCAGTATGGTAGAAGCGTCCACGTTGACTATATCTCCGTCCTTAAGCACTCTTTTCGAAGAGGGTATGCCATGGCAGACTTCTTCGTTCACGGAAACGCACACGCTTTTCGGGAAGCCCTCGTAATTCAGCGGAGCAGGTATTCCACCCATTTCCTTAGTTTTTTCATAGACAAGGCGGTCGATATCCTCGGTGGTCATGCCCGCGCATATTTTTTCGCCCACCAGATCAAGCACGGCAATATTTATCTTAGCGCTGTCCTTCATGGCTTCAAGCTGAGCCCTTGTCTTAATTAACGAGCGTTTCGGCACCTGACGTCCTGTTTTAACGGCCGCCTTCATAGCTTCGTCGTATTTTCCGTGACACTCGGAGTAGGGAAGTCCGCTGCCGCAGAAGCATTTATTTTTCAGTGATATCTTTTTCAGCATGATGTTGCTCTCCTTGCAGATAGCTGAGAATAAAATCACGGATATTCCGAAGAATATCCGCAATTCGTTCTGTTCAGTAAATTATATTACTTGTTTGCAATAACTGCAACGCCAGGAAGCTCCTTGCCCTCGAGGTATTCGAGAGAAGCGCCGCCGCCTGTGGAGATGTGGGACATCTTATCGGAGAAGCCCAGCTGGATAACAGCTGCTGCAGAGTCGCCGCCACCGATGATAGTTGTAGCGTCTGTGTCAGCCAGAGCCTGTGCTACAGCGATTGTACCTGCTGCCAGAGTGGGGTTCTCAAATACGCCCATAGGTCCGTTCCAAACAACAGTCTTTGCGGACTTTGCAGCCTCTGCGAAGAGAGCGCGTGTCTTTTCGCCGATATCGAGGCCTTCCATATCTGCGGGGATCTTGTCGGAGTCAACAGTCTTGACGTCGATAGGTCCGTCGATAGGATCAGGGAAGCCTGCAGCAACAACAGTATCAATGGGGAGAAGAAGCTTCTTGCCGTTCTTCTCAGCCTTTTCCATCATTTCCTTGCAGTAGTCGAGCTTGGAATCATCAACCAGAGAAAGGCCAACCTCATAGCCCTTTGCCTTGAGGAATGTATAAGCCATACCGCCGCCGATGATGAGTGTATCGCACTTTTCAAGAAGATTGGAGATAACGTTGAGCTTGTCAGCAACCTTAGCACCGCCGAGGATAGCAACGAAGGGACGAACGGGATCCTCAACTGCATTGCCGAGGAACTTGATCTCCTTCTGCATGAGGTAACCTACTGCGGTCTCCTTAACGAACTTTGTAACGCCTGCTGTGGAAGCGTGAGCGCGGTGAGCAGAGCCGAAAGCATCCATAACGAATACCTGACCGTCAACGAGGTCTGCCAGCTCCTTAGAGAGGTTCTCGCCGTTCTTGGTCTCATCTGCGCCTCTGAAGCGAGTGTTCTGGAGAACAACGATCTCGCCGTCCTTCATTTCAGCAACTGCCTTCTTAGCGTTGTCGCCTACAACTGTATCATCAGCTGCGAAGGTAACCTTAACACCGGGGAGCAGCTCAGCAAGTCTGTCAGCCGCGGGCTTTAAGGAGAACTTATCCTCGGGGCCGTTCTTGGGCTTGCCGAGATGTGAACAGAGAACGACCTTTCCGCCGTTTTCGATAAGCTTCTTGATAGTGGGAAGAGCTGCTGTAATTCTGTTATCGTTAGTGATAACGCCGTCCTTAAGAGGAACGTTGAAGTCAACTCTCACGAGGACCTTTTTGCCCTTTACATCAATATCGTCAACTGTGACCTTGTTTAATCCTGCCATTGGTATGACATCCTTTCATATTACATTTTCGGAATTGACCGCGAAGTATTGCAGTCAAATGCTCCGTCATTAATATTATATACTATTATAACAAATTTTGCAATAGCTTTGAGTCAATTTTAAGAATTTTTTTACAAGGGTTTTCCTAATAAATAAAAAAATATTCTAATCTCATTTTAATGTAATTTCCATTGCAATTTAATTGGCGTGGTGTATCATATGAATGTACTCAAAAGCAAGGCTTTGAGTTATCGGACAGATCCTATCCGATAAGAGCATCTTATCGTCAGCTCTTCGTCAGCACCGGAGAGCATCGGCGGAACACCGCGGCATAATCCCCGGAATAGGGTAAATTCCTTGTTTCGGGGACTGCGACAGCAGGGTCAAACGAAAGGAGTATTTTTATGGACAAATTACAAATGGCTGAGGAACTCATCAGGAGAACGAACGTTACCTATTCAGAGGCCACAGAGGCTCTGGAAAACACAGGCTGGAACATGCTGGACGCTATTGTTTACCTGGAAAAGCAGGGCAAGACCACAGGCTCGGTAAGATTTGGCAGAGTGAAAAAGACTGTGGGCGGCAGACTGAAAAAAGCATGGGATTTCTGCTGCGGACATGATTTTGAGATATATTACGGAAATGACAGGGTAGTGAATATTCCCCTGATTGCGGCGATAGTTATCACCCTTTGCCTCTTTGAGATAGTGCTTCCCGCAGCAGTTATCGCACTGATATGCGGCTGCTCCTTCAAGGTGGCACAGCGGAGCACAGCCTGCACAGAGGAGGGTAGCTGTGGATTTAACATCACTGCTGCTTCCGACAAGGTAGAGCTTAATAAGTGACAGATAGGATTTATTTTCCGCATTGTCCATACTGACATCATATAGTAATTACGCTTGAAATAGCATCATTATGAGGATATGACTGCTTTTGTCCCGGACGGACATTAGCAGTCATGCCGTGCGGCAGGGACAGCCTTGCCTGACAGACCGTTTACGATATTATTACGACTTTTCGTGAAATATTAATATCATATAAAAATTTATAAAAAAATTAATAATACTATTGCATATTATAAAATCATATGCTATAATAATTATATAAAAAAATATCAGATTTTTGGATTTTTTGGAGGTATTATCATGAAACGGTTAAAAGGCTTTACTCTGATCGAACTTATAGTCGTTATGGCCATAATCGGCGTTCTTGCGGCTATCCTTGTTCCTGTGATGATCTCTTACATGAATGACGCCAAGATGTCCGTCGCAAACGCAAATGCAAAGCTGATGTATAATGCATCTGCGGAATATGCCACGATGTGCGATGTTCATGAGGGGACAAAGGTGGAGTCCATCACGGCTTATCAGATGGTTCCAGTAAATTCTAATGAGGCGATTCCTTATGACGGAAAAAATCTCGGCAAATTTATCAGCAAGTTATACTGCCTTAACACCAAAAAGTCAGGAGTCGTTTCTGTGAAAATGGATGGCGATGTTCCCGAAAAGAGCGCATGGGCGGAAAGATCGGACAGCCAATTTGTGGGTTACTATCCTGAGCCTGCGGAGAAGGCAGGAGGAAGTCTGACTATCGAATGATGCGTTAAAGCGAATATAACCGAAAGGAGGATCGTATTATGGATTCGTACAGAGAAAAGGCGGAAACTCTGAGCAGACAGTTTGGTATCTCTCAGGCTGATGCCATGAAGGCTCTTGAAGAATGTGACGGTGATATTATCGACACAGTCAGCATCCTTGAATGTCAGGGAATCATCAAAAGGACGTCCGCGACCTTTAACACGGACAGAAAAACGGATCCGTCGGCAGGCTCCTTTCGTGGAGAGGCACGCCAGGTGAATTATGATCCCGCTTCGGAAATAGATCACGGCTTATCGGGCTTTGGGGAAAAAATACGGGGTCTTTTGAAAAAGAGCATCGAGTATAAGCTGGCAGTGTTCAAGGGCGAAAAAAATATTGTGGAGCTTCCGCTGCTTATAGTTATCGTGCTAGCGCTGGCTGTATTCTGGCTTACTGCAATTTTGCTGGCAGTGGGACTGCTTGTGGGCTGCAGGTATGAGATATCGGCGGATCAATGAAAAAAACGGAGAATAAATTATCATGGCGGACAAAATTTTGATAGTAGAGGATGAGCTGCAGCTTGCACGCTTTGTGGAGCTGGAGCTTTCACATGAGGGGTATGAGGTGGCAAAGGCGGCAGACGGTCGAACGGGACTGGAAATGGCCGAGAGCGGAGAGTATGACCTTATGCTGCTTGATATTATGCTCCCTGAGCTTAACG
>CAMEYZ010000164.1 GCA_945947715.1 uncultured Clostridia bacterium
TCAAAGGTACTATCGGTGCTGCGCGCTGTCCTCATCGGAATTTCTGCAGGAGGAATGGTCTTCTGCCTGACTAAGCTATTCCCCAGCAAAAAACAGGGAAATAATTCCGGAAATCATTCAGAATAAAGGTCTGCGAGCCCTGTTCTCAGGAGCATCACAGACCTTTTTTATTCAGCCATATATTCCCACACAGTATTTCTCCGCCTGCACATTCCACATCTTCGCATAGGTCCCGCCCTTTGCGATAAGCTCTGAATGAGTGCCGCTCTCAGCAATGCTGCCGTTTTCAAGGAGAATTATTCGGTCTGCATCCTTTGTGGTGGAAAGGCGATGCGAAATGAGAATCACCGCCTGATTTTCCGCATTTTCCATCATGCTTCTGTTCAGACGATACTCTGCTATCGGGTCAAGAGCCGACGAAGGCTCGTCCAGGACCGCCACGGACATATCTCCCATGAACATTCTTGCAATAGCTGTTTTCTGCGCCTCGCCGCCGGAAAGCATCACTCCGCTGTCGGAAAATTCCTTTGTGAGCTCTGTATCTATTCCGTCGGGGAGCTTTGCAAGCTTTTCACCAAGATCAGCCTTTTTAAGAGCGGAAATTATCCTCTCCCTGTCGCTGTCAGAGACGATACCCGTTTTCACATTCTCCGCAAGAGTCGCTCCGTATATCTGGAAATCCTGAAAAACAGTGCCTATCCTCTCACGGTACTGGCGGATATTGAGCTTTCGTATATCCACGCCGCCGAAGGTGATGCAGCCCTCAGTAACATCGTACAGCCGCATTATTAGCTTGATGAGCGTAGTTTTTCCTGCACCGTTTTCCCCCACAAGAGCAAGCTTTTCTCCCCTGTGTATGGTCATGCTCACGTTTCGCAGCACATATTTTTCGCTGTCCTTGTATTTAAAGCTCACATTTTTCAGCTCCAGAGTGCAGTCCTTTTCAGGAAGCTTTTCTGTGCCCACGCAGCCCTCAATATTTATCTTATTATCCATAAATCGTCGGAATTTTTCCGCATACTGTCCCACTCTCTGGAAATCCACCAGAGCGTAATTCATTCCGTCAAGGTGCGATTTTATGTTGTTTGTGGCATTTTTCAGAGAAGCCACATTGCCCAGCTGTATGCTCTTTTTCTCAATGGCAAGATATGCCAGATAAACGGGCACAGCATAAAACTGGCAGAGCGTAAAGGTGCATATCCAGTTGATAAGAGTGGGCGGAAGTATTTTCAGCGAGTAGCTCATCGCCATTTTACGCTCCTCAGCGATCGCCTCATCGTACTGCTCCATAAGCGCCTCTTCGATGCCGGTCAGCTTGATTTCCTTTGCATATTCGGGCTGATAGAACACACGCTTTGAGTAGTCCGCTTTTCTGCCGATTTTCGCCTTTTCGGCCTCGTACAGATATTCAAGCTTTGTTATCCTGAACCTGGTCACAATGTTGATGATAAAGCCCACAACAGGAAATATGGCCACTATCGGGTCCACGGTGATTATCATAGTTCCTGCCACTACCATTGCAACAATGCTTGCGGAAATGTTCGCAATGCTCATTACCGCCTTTGTGACCATTTCCTCTGACTGTGAAGCGGCGATGATATAGTCGTCGTAATACTCGGGTATGTCATAGCATTTCAGGTCCATGAGCTGTGCCTTTGCCATAAGCTCGCGCTGTATCTCACCTGAGACCTTCACCAGACGTACATGGAACACGTTCTGCAGCGGGATATGTATCGCAAGAGCCACGAACGAGACCATAAGCTGAAAGCCAAGCAGCCATATCATATGCAGGATATCAGCGCCATTTGTCAAGGTATCAATTATTTCTTTCAGTATAAATGTGTTGATGAAGGCATGAAGTCCGCTGTGAACACACTCGCTTATCACATACGCTGCAGCCATCCGGCTGTCATGCTTCCGGGCAAAATCCAGCACGTAAAATACATTGGATATCAGCCGTTTCATGCCGATTTTTTCCTTCTTTTCAGTCATGCTGTCACCTCCCCTGCAAGATAATTCTGCGCCTGTAGCTTCCACATTTCAGCATATCTTTCGCCTAAGGCCATGAGCTCCGAATGAGTTCCCTGCTCGATGACCGTGCCATTTTCAAACATATATATCCTGTCAGCATCGCGGGTCGCAGATAGTCTGTGACTTATGAATATTACCGTTTCTCCGTCGGTGGCAGTCAGCATATTTCTGTACATGTTATACTCGGCAATAGGGTCGAGCGCAGAGGACGGCTCGTCAAGTATGACGATATCCGGTCTGCGGGCAAACACTCTTGCAATGGCGATCTTCTGCGCCTCGCCTCCCGATAGTCCCATGCCGTTTTCGTCAAACTCCTTTGTGACCATGGTGTCAATGCCATTTTCAAGAGTATCCAGCTTATCGCCAAACTGTGCCTTTCGGAGAGCTTCCTCCGCAAGACGACGTTCCTCCTCGCTGCGAGGCTTGTGCATCAGAACATTGTGGGACAGCGGCAGAGCAAACACCTGCAGGTCCTGAAATACTGTGCCGAATCGGCTATGAAAGGATCTCGGCTCGTAGCTGCTGATATTTTCCCCGCTTATCCTTATTTCGCCCTCGGTAGGAGTATACAGTCCCATGAGCAGCTTCACAAAGGTGGTCTTGCCTGCGCCGTTGTGTCCGACTATTGCCACCTTTTCGCCCTTGCGGACGGTTATACTCACATCATGCAGCGTGGGCTTTTCTGCTCCCGCATAGGTAAAGCCCATATTTTTTATCTCGATATCGGAAAGCTCCTTAGCTGTCTTTAGAGCACTGCTTTTAGACTTTGGCTCATAGGACAGGAAGTCACGAAGGTTTGTCACAAAAGTGCTCTCCTTTGCCAGCGAGACAAGCAGCTCCACTGCATCAGAGGTCCTCCATGAAAGGGTGCTAAGCGCGGGTATCATGGCGATGTACGCCGCAGTGCTCTCCACATCAGCCTGAAGCACAAGCACTATGTACAAATATGGCAGTATCTCCGAAAATACGGTAAACAGCGTCCACCTAAGGGTCTCAAAAAGTGCGGTCTTTTTTCGTATTTCACGGGTACGCTTCTGCATTTCCTCATAGGCTTCCTCATGGCGGGCAAGAAGCAGCCTGCCTATCCCGAAGAGCCTGAGCTCCCCCGCATATTTCTTCTCGTAAAATACACGCTTTGCATATGCGGCAGAGCGTCCGTCACGGGTGTTGGAAAAATCCAGCTGATAATAAAGCTCCCCGCATTTCTTTCCGAAATACAGCGATATCATTACCATAGGTACCGTGAATATCAGCAACAGCGGATCCACGTCCGCGACGATTATCATCGCAGCAATGATAGACGCTATCCCCGCAACAAGATATGCCGAATAATACAGTATGGTGCTGCCCCTCTGAGGACATTCATTCAGTGCACGGGTGTACTTGTCGTAAAAATCGGGCTCCTCGAAGCGGGTGTACTCCATTGAGATGGATTTTTGTATAACACGTCTGTAGAAGCTCTGATACATCTTCGGCAGAAACTGCTTTTCACAAAGCTGATGTATCACCGCTGTTATGTGGATACAAATATGTCCGATACACATTGCACCCACAAAGGAGGCAAGCACTGTAAAGGGCGTTTTGTTTTCTATGGCCTTGTATATCCACTCGGTCAGGTACACCGAAAACACTGTCCAGAACACATTCTCGTTAAATTCCTTGATAAACGTGAATATAACGTAGCCTCTGCTTCCCTGCCACAGTATTTTCAGCATGTACATCACATTTGAATATGCCGAATGCTTTTCCCTGTTCTGTTTTGTTTTTCTACTCATATTATCCCCCTTGTCTGACGAGCTGTCTTGTAATAATAAAGCAAGTGTTTTGCATCATGTGTTTTATTATAACATAAGAAAGAGCGTTTGTCAACAATTTTTAAAAGGTCAGCCAGTATTTCACTTACGTATAACCTCACTGATGATATTGACAAAACCGGAGGAAATTGTATAATAATAGTTGATGAGCATTATGCAGAAGTCGAAAAGTTTTTTAATGATGACATACTGCTGTCATATTTACTGTGATATAATTACTGCATTATCAGAAAACTCATCGCTCAGGGAGGAAAATTTTATGGACTATATAAAGCTTACACACGAAAATATGGACAAGGAGCACATCTGCTGTGCAATTTCAAACAACAAGGATCCCCAGGTGGCTTCGAAAAAAGCATGGCTTTCCGACAGGCTGGACGAGGGGCTGGTATTTTTAAAGGCTGCCCAGCGCGGCAAGTGCTTCATTGAGTACATTCCCGCCGAATATGCATGGGTGCCTGTGGAAGCTGAAGGCTATATGCATATCAACTGCTTCTGGGTGTCGGGCTCGTTTAAGGGACACGGTTACTCAAACGACCTGCTAAACGCCTGTATCACTGATTCAAAGGAAAAGGGCCGAAAAGGTATTACGGCAATCTCTTCATCAAAGAAAAAGCCTTTTCTTTCCGACCCGAAATATCTGGAATATAAGGGCTTCAAGCTTGCCGATACCGCAGAGCCTGATTTCACACTGATGTATCTGCCCTTTGATGAAACCGCTCCTGTGCCAAGCTTTAAGGAACAGGCAAAGCACCCCCATATTTCAGAAAATGGATTTGTACTGTATTACACCTTCGGCTGTCCCTACACTGCAAAATATGTGCCGCTCATAGAAGACTGCGCAAAGCAAAATGGGATGCCCTTTAAAAGCATACATATCGACACCGCAGCTGCAGCACAGAATGCTCCTGCTGCACAGACAAATTATGCCCTGTTTTATAACGGCAGTTTCGTCACCAACGAGATACTCAGCGAGAAAAAATTTCTTGCGCTTGCCGATAAGCTAATGGACCATTGAACCGTTTTGCTGACCTGGGATATGTGGACAGGTTCTTACTATCAGAGCTTAGTATTATTTATCCAAAACAACAGCCGGGC
>CAMEYZ010000165.1 GCA_945947715.1 uncultured Clostridia bacterium
ACTTAGGTCCCTGCCGTGCGGCTACACAGGTAGAGCTTTCCAAGACCGATGCACGTACAATAGGCATCACAGCTCCTGTAAGAGAGAGTGGCGATACTGAGAATTCCGCAGGCTGCACCATCAAGGGCCCCGCAGGCGAGATAACCATCAACGAGGGCGTTATCGTTGCAAAGCGCCACATTCACCTTACCACAGCCGATGCTGCTGAGCTGGGAGTTAAGGACAAGGACGTTGTTTACGTAAAGGTAGATACCGAGGACAGAAGCGCTATCTTAGGCGATGTTGTCTGCCGTGTTTCGGACAAGTTCGCAAGAGCAATGCACATCGACACCGATGAAGCAAATGCTATCTCTGCCACACCCACACTTGAGGGCGAAATTTTCAGAATGTAATTTCCTTGATACATACAAAAAACGGACTGCTTTCGGGCGGTCCGTTTTTATGTGATATTCTAAAACTCCGCATACTTATCCTCGCGGCTTGCGTCATAAACGGTGACGTTGAGCTCCTCCGACAGCGCGGTAAGCTCGCTAATGATGTTCACGATATCCTCCGAGGACCTGTAGGTGTTCTTGATATTGGTCTCCAGCAGATGAAGCCCTGAGGATATCTTTTCCAGAACGCCTGTCAGGGAAGCAATGGAGTTTTCGTCCATGTAGTCCTTTTTATTTGTCAGATTTATGATGTTGTCCAGCAGAGTGATTATCGCTGCGCACATATCGCCTGTCTCAGTATTAGCGTCGCTGATGACCCGCGTTTTCTCACGAAGAGAATAGATATTCTCAAAAAGCATATCGGAATAGCTCCTGCACTCCGATGCAACTGTTTCAAGTCGCTCAGTGATATCGTTTTCTCCACTTGCATTTTTTACTAAAACGCCCGAGCTCATAAGACAGCCCTCCGGAATGTCCAGCCCCTTGCAGACTGCCTCAGCAAGCCTTCTGCAGGAGCCTCGACCACATGCTCCACAGTCGGGCTCGTCGGATTTTCCTATCCGCTGCAATATTTTATCTGAGTTTTCCTTCGGGACAGTTTTCATATCCTCCGCTGCAGGAAGGATACGCAGAAAGCTGTCAGGGGAGAGCACATCATCAAATTTCTTGAAAAGCTTATCGTCGTTTGCACGCAGAACGCTGCTTTTTTTCTTTTTTATGTAATCATAAAGAGGCTCTGAGGAATACATATCGCTGTCAAAAACAGCTTTGCAGTCGAAATTTCCTCCCAGACAGCCGTTTCTGCAGTACATCGCACAGTATAGCTGAGGACGATTCTCCTCGTTGATATCCTCATAGCAATTAAGCTCGTTGGCTACTCTGTCCATTCCAGCAGAGGAACAGACTCTGAGCTTTTCATTATACAGCCTGAGTATATCCTTAGCTCCCGATGGACGGAAATAGACCGAGCCGAACTGTCCCAGCTTGTCATCGAAGGGATATGTATCATCGTCAGTGGTATTTTTTTCGATACGGAGATGCTTTCTGTCAAAATATTCCATGAGCTTGTCGAAGGTAATGGAATAGTCGGCATATTCGATATCAGCAAACTCCGAGATTTTCGCTGTACAAGGCACAAGCATGCCGATAGCACTGTCGCGGCGTAGGTAGTTGCGCAGATAGACCGCCTCGCATATTTCGGGGCTATACACAGGTGAAAGATATTTCGCCAGCGAAGGCTTGTACATATAAATATAATTGACCACGGCAGGGCAGTCGGAAGAGATGATCCTTTCCGCCTTGTTCTGCTCAAAAACGCGGAGAGTTGCCCAGACGGCCAGATCAGCACCGAATGATGCGTCATAGATGCTGACTCCCTGGTCCTTGAAATAGTCGAGTATCTTTTTCCATTTATCAGGAAAAGCTTTTTTTATGGCAGGAGAGACCACAAGAGCTGCTCTGTGCTTTTTGATATAGTTCATGAAAGCGGTGGTGTCGTCGCTGTAATACCGTGCGCCTTTTGTGCAGGCGGAGATGCAGGCACCACAGGAGGTGCACTTATTCGGGTCGATTTCAGTCAGAGGTCTGCCCTCGGAGCTAAGCTTTACAATATTAGCATCGTCGGCAGGGCATATCTTCAGGCAAGCCCGACAGCCGACGCATTTTTCGGGGTCTACCGTAATTATTCTGTTCAAGGTCTACACTCCGATTCCATAATTTCTTAAAGTATTCGCCCAAAATATTTCCATACATTAATTATACAGCATTTAAATAAAAATTGCAAGTAAATATCGCTTGTTTTTTAACAAAAAATAAACCCGACAAAAATCAGGTGCTTTTTTTGTGATATTATTCAAAACCTTGGTGGTTGGTCTCCGATATTAAAAATATCTATTGCATTTTCGGACGGGATATGATATAATTATATAGTATTTACAAAATATCTGTTTTTACATATCGGCATATAATATAGTATATACCGCATTGCTTTTGAAATATACTGCGAAAGGAAGGTTAGTGTGAAGCAGTCTTTGACAGATATGTTCAGGGAGGAGATAGCGTCGGTAAAACGACGTGACCCTGCTGCAAGAAATGCGTTCGAGATCGTTCTGACCTATTCGGGACTTCATGCGGTGCTTGCTTACCGTGTTTCTCATAAGCTGTACACCAAAAAGCTCTTTACCCTTGCAAGGATAGTTTCCCAGCTGGCAAGATTATTCACGGGTATCGAGATACATCCGGGTGCCAAAATTGGAAAGGGACTGTTCATAGATCACGGAATGGGCGTTGTCATCGGAGAAACCACCGAAATAGGCGATAACTGTCTGCTCTATCAGGGAGTTACTCTCGGAGGAACGGGAAAGGATAAGGGAAAACGCCACCCCACTCTCGGAAATAATGTCATGGTGGGCGCAGGCGCAAAGGTGCTGGGTCCCATAAGGATCGGCGATAATGTAAAGGTGGCTGCAAATGCAGTGGTACTGAATAATATCCCCTCCGACTGCACTGCGGTGGGAGTGCCCGCAAGAGTTGTCCGCAGAAAGGGCAAGCGCGTGAACACCTGCGACGAGCTTGATCAGATACACATTCCCGATCCCGTTGCACAGGAGCTGTGTAAACAGCTTGTAAAGATAAACGAGCTTGAAAAACGTGTAAAAAATTTGGAAAATAAATGAAAGGATCATTTTTATGAAGCTTTATAATTCGCTCTCTCACGAGAAGGAGGATTTTATTCCCCGTACCGAGGGAAAGGTCAGCATGTATACCTGCGGTCCCACGGTCTACCATTTTGCGCACATTGGAAATCTGCGCAGCTATATCATGGAGGACGTGCTGGAGAAGTATCTCCGCTGTACGGGACTTGGTGTTCAGCGTGTGATGAACATCACTGACGTGGGACATCTCACAAGTGATGGCGATATCGGCGATGACAAGATGCTCAAAGGCGCAAAGCGAGAGCACAAGACCGTTATGGAAATAGCAGACTTCTACACAAAGGCATTCTTTGCCGACTGCGCTAAGCTTAACATCAAGACCCCTGATACTGTACAGCCTGCTACTGGCTGCATAGACGATTTTATCAAGGTCATTTCCTCACTTATCGAAAAGGGCTATGCTTATCAGGCGGGAGGAAATATCTACTTTGATACCTCGAAGCTGGATAAATATTATGTTTTCGGTGATGTTTCCGAGGAGGACCTTGCTGTCGGCGTTCGTGAGGGCGTCGAGGAGGACGACAACAAGCGCAATAAGGCGGATTTCGTGCTGTGGTTCACAAAGTCAAAGTTCGATGACCAGGAGCTTAAGTGGGATAGTCCCTGGGGAGTGGGTTATCCCGGCTGGCATATCGAGTGCTCCTGCATCTCGATGAAGTATCTGGGAGAATATCTGGATCTTCACTGCGGTGGCATCGACAACGCATTTCCTCACCATACCAACGAGATAGCACAGAGCGAATCCTATCTGGGACATAAATGGTGTAATTACTGGTTCCATGTTCATCACCTCAACACAGAGGGAGGCAAGATGAGCAAGTCAAAGGGAGAGTTCCTCACAGTATCACTGCTGGAGGAAAAGGGCTATGACCCCATTGTTTATCGTATGTTCTGCCTGAGCTCCCACTACAGAAAATCGCTGATGTTCTCATACGACAACCTTGACAATACTGCCATAACCTATAAGAAGCTAATCGCAAGGATAGCTGCCATAAAGGACGAGGGCAATATCGATAAGGCAGAGTATGACAGACTGTACAAGGTCTTCACCGATGCCATGGACAATGACCTTAACACGGCACAGGCACTTACTGCGCTGTACGATGTCCTTAAGTCGGAGGCGAGCGGAAAAACAAAGCTTGCCCTTATCGGAGAGTTTGACAAGGTGCTTTCTCTGAATCTGTTATCCGCAGCGGAAAAGCTTAAGGCAAGCGAAAACGCACAGGAGGATATCCCCGCAGAAATAGCAGAGCTTATCGAGCAGCGAAAGGCTGCAAGAAAGGCAAAGGATTTCGCCCTTGCCGACAGCATACGCGATAAGATATCCGAGCTGGGATATCTCGTGGAGGAGACTCGTCAGGGAACTAAGGTCACAAAGAAATAAGATATGATAAAGCTGCTGCCTGTTCCGTTATCGGAGCAGGCAGTTTTCTGTTTAAGTAACAAAAGTCCTCATTTTTCATATGATAATATGAAGCCCCGAATCATTGACAAAGGAGTTTTTATATGAACAGAGCATGTGAATGTGAAGGTCGGGAGATATTCAGCAAAATGCGGCTGCTGTGGTCACAGCATGTTTACCGGACGCAATTTTTCATTATCAGCACAGCTGAGTGTCTCAGCGATCTGAAATGCGTTACTGACTGGTTGATGGAGAATCCCTGTGATTTCGCCGAAGCGCTGAAGCAGTTCTGCAGCGACGAGGAAGCGGATAAGTTCTGCAAGCTCATGACCGAGCATCTGCAGATAGCAGGGGAGCTTGTAAATGCCGATATGGAAAAGGATATCTGCAAG
>CAMEYZ010000166.1 GCA_945947715.1 uncultured Clostridia bacterium
GGTATGGATAGTGCTTATGGCTATATTCTGTTTTATTCAGAGGAACGGTATTCTGAGAAGCGGATTCTATGTACGTGCGATATTGTCTGTCAGAGTGATCGCAGATGGAATCGCCGCTTTGCTGTTTATTGTCTCGGGAATAGCAATGCTCCGAGGAAAGCTTGTAAATGCTCCGTTTGTTATCTCAGCTTCGGCGTTTGGTATTTTTCGTGTGATATCGCTGTTTGCATGGAATATTCAGGAGAAAGCGGTCAGTATGCGTGACAGCAGCATAGTGATATATTACGGAAATCCGATACCTTGGTTGTACTCTGCTTTACATTATGCACTGTATGCTGCTGCGGTGATCTCATTAGTGGGAGCGGCTGTCTATTCATATGAAAGGGGAGAAGCGGCAGAGGGAAAATGTCCTAAGCAGTCAAAAAACATGGCAGTTGCTTCAACAGTGATAATTGGTTTGTGGGCGGCAGTCTATATACTTATCCTGATTTGCGGTTCACCTGAATGGAAAATGAGAATGACTCTGCCGTATGATCTGTTTACGGAGCTTATCGGCGCTGTGATATTCGTTATGATAAACACAGCATTGATTAAGGGAAAAGCCCGAAAAGGTACTCCGGTGCTGTCAGCAGTGACGTTTTTGCTTGTACCCGCTGCGTCTTATATTGCAGAGGAGCTATATTCTAAGTTCCATGAAGGTTCAATGGAGTTTTTTCTTTTGCATAACAGACTGAGCAATGTTTCGTTTGTTTTGGATGTTGCGGCAGTAATTACGATCTCGGCAGCGGCAGTCTATGCGTATTCGGAGAAAAAACAGCTGAAAGAAAATAATGTCAGAACGTCAACTGACTAATTGCTGATAACTTTCTACAGAAAGGTTTGATAAAATGAAAATATTAGTAGTAGGTGGCGGCGGACGCGAGCACGCCATTATTATGAAGCTTGCTGAAAGCAGCAGAGCTGAGAAGCTTTACTGCGCTCCGGGAAACGGCGGTATCTCCCGCTATGCGGAGTGCTTTGACGTTTCCGCAACGGATATTGACGGCATCGTTGCTCTGGCGAAGAAGCTTTCCGTCGATATGGTGGTCGTGGCTCCCGACGATCCCCTTGTGCTGGGCATGGTGGACGCTCTCAATGCCCAGGGTATCATGACCTTCGGACCCAACAAGGCGGCGGCTATCATCGAGGGAAGCAAGGTATTCTCTAAGGAGCTTATGAAAAAGTACAATATCCCCACCGCAAAGTATGAGACCTTCAGCGACAGCAAGTCGGCTATCGCATACTTAAAGAGCGAGAACAGCTATCCCGCAGTTATCAAGGCTGACGGACTTGCTCTCGGAAAGGGCGTTATCATCGCTGCTAACGAGGAAGAGGCTATTGAGGCCGTAAAGTCAATGATAGACGGAAGACAGTTCGGCGATAGCAGTGCGACTGTTGTTATCGAGGAATTTCTCACCGGTCCCGAGATTTCTGTGCTTTCCTTTACTGACGGAAAGTCTGTTGTTCCGATGATGTCCTCCATGGACCACAAGCGCGCGCTGGACGGCGACAAGGGACTTAATACAGGCGGCATGGGTACTATCGCACCCAATCCCTTCTACACAAAGGAGATAGCCGAGGAGTGCATGAACAACATCTTCCTGCCCACCATAAAGGCAATGAACAGCGAGGGACGCACATTCAAGGGCTGTCTGTATTTCGGACTTATGGCAACTCCAAAGGGAGTGAAGGTCATCGAGTACAACTGTCGCTTCGGCGACCCCGAAACTCAGGTGGTGCTTCCTCTGCTTGACACCGATTTAGTTGATATCTTCGAGGCTGTATATAAGGGCACCCTTGCTGATATTGATATCAAGTGGAAGAACGAGTGCTGCTCCTGTGTAGTTATGGCAAGCGGCGGCTATCCTAAGAGCTATCCCAAGGGACTGGAGATCACGGGTCTTGACGACAAGGGGCAGGTCGGCGGAGTATTTGTCTACCATGCAGGTACAAAGTATGAGAATGAAAAATTTCTTACAAACGGCGGACGTGTTCTGGGAGTTACCGCAACAGGAGATACTCTTTCAGATGCACTGAAAAAGTCCTATGATGCAGTGGATAAGATACATTTCGATAATGCTCATTTCCGCAAGGATATCGGTCAGAGAGCACTCTCTGCAGAAGTTAATGGTTAACAAATAAAAATCAAACAGCTGACAGTGGCTTAAGTGTAATTTGACGTGCAGAATGCAAAAAAGCGCAATATGGCGGAAATAGTGTTGAAAGCGGTTAAAACTGGTGCAAGTGCGAGGTTTTAACCGTTTTTTTTATGGTGAAAAGTGAAAGGCAACTTGTCAAGCGCTTTTTTGATGAAAATTACATTTTGTTCCATATTTAGAGCTTTTGGGACGTTTAAAAAAAATAACCGTTTAAACGGTATTCTAATAATTTTTTAATACCGTTCAAACGGCTATTTTACGTTGTTTTGAATTTAAACAAGGTATTTTAAAGCTGGTATTTGAGCTGATGAAATGATACTTTTTTACTGAAATTTTTAATGGGAATATATCGAAATTCTTAATGAACACAAAGCTTTAATTTGCAACGTATAAGACCGTTTATTAAGCGATTTTGTTAATGGCTTATTGCCTAAGTGATTTTCTATACGTTCTTGTGGCAGGCATGTCGATGGAAAGTATAGGAAAATCAAAAGAAAGCGAGGTCATACGAATGAAACCATACGAAAAGCAAATACATACCGCCCTTAAAGCTCTGGGCGTAATGGGAAAGTTTTCTGCGCAAGATTACAGGAGATATGAGCCGTCTGGCAGTAACCGTGAACAGCAAGAGCTTCGACACTATCAGAAATACCTTTGTGAATTGAGGTGATGATCTATGACGAATACGATTGGAAGGAATATCCGGACCACACGGGAGCGGCTGGGCATGTAACAGCAGGAGCTTCTTCCCAAGCTGCGATTCAAAGCGAGGATCAACTGTGTTGATTTTGATGAAAAAGATATAAGCAAAATGACAAAAGCGGAACTCAAAGCCCAGATCAATGGGATCTGGAGAAAGATATAATATAAACTACATGGTCATTATACCACAGAATGACCGCCCTGCGCTGATGATGGCAGGTCGGGAAAGAGGTGAGAAGCTATGACGATCACGGAATTCCATTGTGAGATGCTGATTTGCGCCTTGCAGGCAGGAAAAATCCTCGCCGAGGTAACCTACAGCGAGGATATCCAGCCAGAGCAGAAAAGAAAAAATGTCGCAACCATTATTTCTCTGATGCTTGAAACCGAGAGCTTTCTCAAGGAAGTTTCGGAAAATCTGACTAATAAGTAGTGTAACACAAGGCGAATACTTTTTCAAGATTTCAAGAAAAAATCAGCAGATTATACAAGAGAAAGGGGGACGGATATGGAGTATCTGACAGTCAAGGAATATGCCGAGCTTAAGGGCTGCTCCGAACGATATGTTAAAAAGATTGCTCAGGACGGCAAGCTCTCGGCAGAGAAGACCATCAACGACAAATGGAGACCGAAGTATTTAATTCCCTTATCTGCATTGTCCGAAGACCTTAAGGTCAAGTGTTACAAAAAAATGGGCAAATCCATGGGACTTCAGCCGGAGCTTAAAGAAGAGCCGTTAAAACAGTCTTTAAAGCCTGTTAAAACCGCTCCCAAAAAGAAGCTTGACGAATACACCGAAGATGAACGTCAGCAGATAGCTTTTTGGAGCAATATTTTATGGGGATAATTGTGGCGGCAGTGTTTAAAAACTCGGAAAAATCAGAAAGCGGTGGGCTGTCCTCAAAGGTCTGCTGGGTGGGACTGGCCCGAAAGGTGAAAACAAGGTTAAAAAGCGGTTTTTGCACTGTTTAAGATGCAAAAACCGCTTTATATATTTATACTTTTGGAGGTAAAATTATGAAAAGCTTTATACCATGGATAGGCGGCAAGTCACAGCTTGCCAAGAAGATCATCGCCGAATTCCCCCGTGATTGTGGCAGATACGTTGAAGTGTTCGGTGGAGGTGGGTCGGTGCTGTTCGCGTCGGATCGCCACGCGCCGACAGAGGTTTACAACGATGCCAACGGCGAGCTGGTCAATCTATTTTGCTGCATAAAATATCATCCCGGGGAGCTGGCAAAAGAGATAGACGGGTATGTTAATTCGCGTGAGATTTTTTACGATATCGCCGAAAGGCTTAAATGCCCGGGATACATCGTTTCTCAAACTTGATAGCATTGATAAAATATGCTCGGTGCTGGGCTGCAGCATCGGCGATCTGCTGACGTATTCGGGATAACCCATACTTAAATAACACTTATAAATGTATTAAAATCCCCTTTAAATTGCTTGAAAATGGCATTTTAAAGGGGATTTTTTGCGTTTTGCGTGTCAATTTTTTTCATTTTGCGTGTCAAGTTACATTAAGTAAAGCCATTGTCAGCTGTTTTTGCTGTAAACTATTGATAATAATTATGTAACCTCCGCGGTCATACACGAACAATTACTTATGCACTTAAGACGCGTCACCGCTGTCGGGCGGCCCCGACCGTTCTTTAGTGTAGTCAATGAAGCTGATGTTGATGTCCACATCACCCTTGATGCCGGGAACGCTTGCATTGGAGGCATACTGCCACATCTGATATAGGTAGGGATATTCGGGCTCGTCCGAATACTCTGCCAGCCAGAAATCAAAGCCGGCCAGAGCTTCCATGTCCATTTTCAGAAGAGCCTGCCGCTTCGGCGCGTATATCATCGGGATATAGCCTGCGCGGGCTATTTTGTTGCAGAAAGCCGCAGTACACTCTGTCAGCGTGGCAGGGGAAATATCGTTGGTCCGGGCAGTAGCCTCACCGGTGACCTCCCAGTCAAAGACCACGGGATAGGTGATGTCATACCCTTCAAGCTGTGAAATGACGAACTCAGCCTCTGCCTCTCCCT
>CAMEYZ010000167.1 GCA_945947715.1 uncultured Clostridia bacterium
TTTTGTTTCCGCATCGTAGTGATACTGATTTTTAGAAGCTGTCAGCCCGGTAAGCTTATCAACTATGGAAGAATTGACATCTGTCACAGATTCATCGAACATTGCTCCGTTTGAAACGACAAAGGTTCCGGAATTTGGGTCATACTCATCAAAGCCAGCCTCGGCGGAAATGTAATACTCTCCTGCGTCAAGGTCGGATATGGTATCGGGTACATAAACCTCATCGGCAGCAGATGCTGCGGACTTGAACGATACATCAAGGGTATACGTATCGGCTGAGCTGTAGGAATAGGGCTCTTCAAAGCCTTCTGCAACAGGAACAGTTCCTGCATCGCTGTCGTCGAATATATCCTCCTCAACAGCGTCCTCCTCTATAGATTCGTCTATAAACGAGGGCACCCACACAGGCGCACCGTATTCAGTATCAGTATCAGCTGTTTCCTCACCGTAATACTCTTCGTCGTATAAATATGACTCAATTAAATAATCATTGCCGTATGGGTCGTATGTGGTGGTCACATAGTCGTCGGCCGCGCTTTCCTCCTCATATACAGTCACAGGCTCATCGTCTACTGCATTTACGGCATTGATGCCGAGGCTGTCGTCAGAGGGCTCCGCTCCGAAATCAGAACTACTATCATCGGAGCGTTCCTGCTTGTCGTCAGAATTATTCTTTTCATCGGGTGTTTTTTCTGTTTCCGCGATTATCTCCTCTTCTTCGGGGCTTTCGGTCACGGGAGCTGTTTCTTTTTCTTCCTCTGTAACCGTAGTCGTTTCAGCAGCTTCCTCTGCGGGAGCTGTTGTTTCCACAGTGATCTCCGTTTCAGCGGAAGCCGCGGATTCGGATGTCTCTGTTTCAGCATCGCGGGTCATCTGAGTATCTACATTTGCCCTGTTATACACATTTAACGATACCGCACATATCAGCACAGCTGCAGCTGCGGAAAGTCCCATTGTCCATTTCTTTATTCTTATTGTTCTTGAATTTGTGTTAATGTCTATCCTCTGTCCCGCCTCGGGCAGAGTGTCTGTATTTGTATTGTTTGCTGTTCCGTTTTGTTCATCTCTTATTTTTTTCATGAGAGCTTCTGTTTCGGAGAGGAAGGATTCAGAAGGAACTATTTTATTCATCGAAGCTTTATATTCGTTCATGGTTCTTTTCATAGATCGATCTCTCCTTTCAGAATTTTTTTGAGCTGATCCCGTCCCCTTGCCAGACGAGTCCCGACAGTTGCGGTATTAACGCCTGTCACCACTGCAATTTCTTTTATCGACAGCCCCGAGAAATAGAACAGGTGGACCACTGTCCGATATTTTTCGGGAAGCGCAAGAACTGCGTCCCTGACAGCATTGTCCTCCCTATTATTTTCGGGATTGCTTTCATTGTCTGTATATTCATCCTCTAAGGGTACTGTCCGCTTAACTCTGCTCGATTTCAGAAGATTCTTACACTTGTTCACAGCAGTCCGCATAAGCCACGCCTTTTCGTAATCTGCGTCCTCAAATGGCTGATTTCTGCGCATCAGCTCCAAAAACACATCCTGTGCAATATCCTCTGCGTCCTCTTTATTTTTGACATAAGTATAACATAGCCTGATTATCTGGGCGGAGTAAGTTTCAAGTATGTAGCGGATGTATTCGTCGCTTACTGTACCAGTTCCGGAATACATAGCATACCTCTCATGTGATAGACGGCAGACCGTCTTTTATAATGCATTATAAACAGGCAGTGATGTATATATGATACATTCTCTTGCCCCGTCTATAATATAAACAACTCAGAAGCTCGATATTTTTCATATAATATAAAACTTCTTAAAACATTTACAAAATATTAATATATAACCTTATTCCCAGCGAATGACCGCCACATCTCCCTCTTTGATGGGGTCCATAAAGCTTACATCCTTACCGTTGAGCGAAATGACGATATTCATTCCCGGCGGAGGATTGCTGGTATCAAGATTTGCCAGAGCCATAAGCTCTAAAAACTCATGGGGAGAGCTTCTCTGTTCAAGAAGGGTTGGTCTTCCGTTGAGAATGACCGTTATGGGAGCGCCCACATTGGAATTTTCAGCTTCCTGTTCGAGCTCAGGCTCCTTATCGGGCTTTTCGGCGGGGGGAGCCTCCTTCGGCTGTTCAGCAGGCTGAACAGGCTTTGGCTGTGAAGGCTTCTGTGTCCTTTCCATTTCCTCAAAGGCCGATCTGTCGCAGGTCTCCAGCTTATCGCCATCGCAGAGCAGATAATCAAACCTCAGCTTCTTTCCATTTTTCATAAACACGATGCCATTGCAATCAAATGGCAGCGACAGCATAAGATCTCCCAGCGTTTCAACGATAGAGACCGAAATATCGTCGTAATTCTGAATCTTATAACCGGAGGACACCCGCTTGTCATTTACAAGAGCAGCTGTTCCGAAGGGATATTCCATTCCGTCGATAGATACTCTGTGCTCGGTGACATCTCCTGCAATATCGGTTATGGAAAGCTGTGCATTTACGCCATTTTCCGCCTCTTTAAAGGTAACAATATCTCCCTGCTTAACAGGAGTATCTATTGCAGCTGCCTTTCCGTTCACAGTTATCTCCGCAGGCACCGCAAGAGTTCCTGCCGCAGATTTTCTTTCGCCGTTTAATATATATGTCAGATTTCTTCCCGAACGTCCAATTATCTGACTGGGCTTATATCCTGCGATACGGAGCAGATCGACAACGGTTATCTTCTTTGTGTCGAAAATGCGTATCTTTTCGCCGTTTAAAGTAATGGTTGAGAAATCATAGCCCCGCTGAATAGTGGCAGTCACACCTATTCCGATTGGGGTTACAAACTCAGGACCATTTATCTCAACACTGCCCGTATCCACGTTGCGCATGAACTGTCTGCCGCCCACTGCGGCTCTTTCCTCAGGGATACCCAGCTTCTGCGCCACATATTTGGAAAGCTCTGGCACCTGACTTCCTCCACCCACAAGAAATACTGCCGCAGGAGCTTCTCCGCCGTTTGCTTCGAGGATATTCGCAGCAATAGTGTCAGCAAGCAGATCAACAGTGGGGAACAGGCTCTCAAAGAAGGCCGATGTTTCCACAGTCTGCTCCATTCCGAGGATATTCCTGTACTTGATAGTTTCTCCCGAAGCGCTCTGCTTCATTTCCTCAGCGGTGTTGAAATCCACAAGGTATTTTCTGATTATTTCCTCGGTAATTTCATCGCCTGCAATGGTAGCCATTGCATATGCAACGATGCTCCCGTCACGGGAAATGGCGATATCTGACGTACCTGCGCCGATATCCACAAGCGCGATATTTATGAGCCGCACCTCAGCAGGGATTATCACATTCATCGCCGCGATAGGCTCCAGAGTAAGGCTCCTTACCGACAGACCTATCTTGTCCATAACAGAGTAAAGGCTCTCCACAACAGGACTGGGCAGAAATGCCGCAAGTATTTCAGCAGAGGCAGTTTTTCCGCGATGACCCTTCAGGCTCTTTATGGGATAATCGTCCAGAAAATACTTCACAACGGTATTACCCACGCAGTAGAATGACGAGCCTCCCGAGGAATTTTCATCAAGAGAATCCTGTGCATCAGCAATAGCGTCCATTTCCAGCGATTTCAGCATATCATCGTTGATATAGCCCTTGTCCTCGATGTCGATAGAGGCCTTTGTTCGGCAGGTCTTGAGTGCACGTCCTGCGGCAGCAATGGAGACCTCAGTGAGGGTGATGCTGTTTTTCTCCTCAAGCTGAGCCTTGACCCTGCCTGCTATCTTTGCTACCTCGTCGATATCCTCTATCTGTCCGTCGGTCATAGCGCGGCTCTTGTGTGGTATGGAGCAGCAGTCGTCCACCACAAAGGTATCATCAGAGACGTGTCCCAGCACGCCTACTACTGTTCTTGTACCGATATCAAGAGCGAAGACCTCATTTTCCGACTGAACTCTTGCTCCGCTCTGCAGATTATCATTCATATGTAAAACCGTCCTTTATCATAAAATTCCCGTAAGGTCAAAATCGGGAGTAAATCCGCTGTCTGCCGAGGACTTGTCCTGCATATAGCCGTCAAGTCCCAGACCTATCGCCCTGTCAAGCACGTACTCATATTCAAATGTCGAAAGCCGCCTGTTTATCTCCTTGAACTCACTGCTTTTGTAGCATGGGGTGTACTGGCTCATAAGGCTGAGTTTAAAGCTGTCACGGGGAAGGTTATTCGCCAGCCATTCCATTATCGCCAACGAATCCCGCCTCATTCCGGGCAGTATCATATGCCGCACGATAACTCCCTTTTCCATGATGCCCTCATCATTAAAGCGGCACTTCCCTGTCTGGCGGCACATTTCGGATATCGCCTTTGAAGCGTATTCAAAATAATCCGCAGCGCCCGAATATTTTTCCGAAGCAGAGCTGTCCATGTATTTCAGGTCGGGGAGATACACGTCGATATATCCCTCCAGCATTTTCAGGGTTTCGACTCTTTCATAGCCGCCGCAGTTGTATACCACAGGGATTGTAAGCTTATCCCCCGCCTTATCAAGAGCGGATATTATCTGCGGCACATAGTGGGTGGGGCTCACCAGATCAATGCAGTGAGCGCCCTGACACTGCAGCTCAAGGAATATCTTAGCAAGCCTGTCCGTTGATATCTCAGCGCCAAAATTATCAGCAGATATTTTATAATTCTGGCAGTACAGGCATTTTAAGTTACACCCCGAAAAAAACACTGTTCCTGCGCCCCTTGTGCCAGAAAGGCAGGGCTCCTCCCACATGTGAAGATACGCCTTTGCTGCCCTGACAGCAAGACCTCCGCCGCAGAAGCCTGTTCCCCGAGTGCGGTCAGCACCGCATTCTCTGGGGCAGAGAGTGCAGCTTGTAAAATCGTATTCCATATTTTTTAGTCCTTAGT
>CAMEYZ010000168.1 GCA_945947715.1 uncultured Clostridia bacterium
TTGCCGCCGCCCATAGGGAGAGTTGTAAGGCTGTTCTTGAAGATCTGCTCAAAACCTAAGAACTTGATAATACCGAGATTAACTGAAGGGTGAAGTCTGAGACCGCCCTTGTAGGGTCCGATAGCGGAGTTAAACTGAACTCTGAAGCCTCTGTTTACCTGAACCTTGCCGTTGTCGTCTACCCAAGGTACTCTGAACATTACCTGACGCTCAGGCTCAACGATTCTCTCGAATACGCCAGCCTCAACGAGGTCGGGTCTCTTTTCAACTACAGGCTGAAGAGATTCAAAAACCTCAGTAACTGCCTGAATAAACTCAGGTTCAGCAGGATTACGCTTTTTAACATTTTCCAGTAAATCTGCAAGATATTTGTTTGTTAACGCCATTGTTAATAAACCTCCCTAAAATATAACTGTCCGAGTGCGGAAACAGTTTTTATAAAAATATTGATAAGAACTGACGTCCTTCGGCACCCTACAAAACATATTATATCACTTTAATACAGGATTTGCAAGAGTTTTTGAAGTATTTTTTCATTTTTATTCATTTAATACAAAAAACATTGACAAATTTATGAATTTCATAAAAAAACGCAATGAAAAATGCAATGAATTTTTTAAAACTTTCAAATTCATTGCATTATAAGCTATTCAGAGAGAATGTATGAATATATCTCACTTTTCTTGTATCCCGTGAGCTTTGCTGCTTCCTTGCAGGCATCGGAGAGCTTCATTCCCTGTTCAGTGAATTTTTTTGCCTGTGCAGCTGCGTCCTCAATGGTTATCTCCTCGGATATCTCAGGCGGCACGTAGCCCTCCACCACCAGCACAAACTCCCCTCTTGGAGGAATCTCCTCAAAATGAGCGATAGCACCCTCGATATCGGTGCGGATTATTTCCTCATGGAGCTTGGTAAGCTCACGACAGACGGAAATGCGCCTGTTTCCGAAGTATTCCAGCATATCGTTCAGCGTATCAAGAAGCTTATGAGGCGCCTCGTAAAACACGAGCGTATGTGTATCCAGCGCCGCGCTTTTCAGATGAGCAAACCGCTGTTTTTTTGTCACCGAAAGAAAGCCCTCAAAAGAAAATCTGGACGTAGAAAGTCCACTGACTGCCACCGCAGAAGCTGCGGCAGTTGGTCCGGGAACTACCTCGGTGCGCACTCCCCTTTCGGCGCAGAGCTTCACTAAATCCTCGCCCGGGTCAGAAATGCAGGGCATGCCCGCATCAGTAACTACAGCGCAGTTCTCACCAAGTTCGATGCGGTTAATGATGTTTTCGCTGACCTGTCTTGCAGAATGTTCGTGATAGCTCACCAGCGGCTTTTTGATATTATAATGGTTCAGCAGCTTGACGGTAACACGAGTATCCTCCGCGCAGATAAAATCCACCGAGGACAATATCTCAACAGCTCGGTAGGTAATATCCCCCATATTTCCGATAGGAGTCCCCACAACATATAAAATCCCGCTCATAATAACTTCCTTTCATTCTCAGGGCTCGGTGTGACCGTAAATGCTTTTCAGTTCATCAGAAACAGCTCCACCATCGCAGGTAAAAAGCTGTGGAAGGACGTTCATAAAAGGCTTTCCGCCCTTTCTGCCCTCGATAAGGAACAGCCAAGGTGCATCCTTAGGAGTCTTTGAAACAAATCGCAGCGATTTAGGCTCGATGTGGTTGTTTTTCATGGCAGAGATAACGTCTGCAAGCCGTTCTGGACGATTGCATAAACAGAGACGTCCTCCAAATTTCAGGAGCCTGTCCGCAGCTCTGCACACATCATTGATATCGCAGAGTATCTCATGCCGTGCGATGCGTTGTGGGTCATAGCTGCTCTCTATCCCAGCAGACGCCGCCTTATACGGAGGATTGCAGATCACAACATCGCATCTATCAAGAGGTGCAGGGGCCTTCAGCTCCTTCAGGTCCATATGTATAGGAAAAATATCCTTCAAATCGGAACGTTTCACGCTCATTTCAAACTGTTCGATTGCCTGCTTCTGGATATCAATTCCATACACCTGCTTCGGCTCATAGCGCAGCTTCATAAGTATAGCGATAATGCCGCAGCCAGTCCCCAGGTCGCAGACGATATCCTTGTGCCGCACCTGTGCAAAGTCCGCCAGTAAAAACGCGTCAGTGCCAAAGGTGTGCTCCTTTGTGACAGCTATTTCACAGCCGTTTTTAAGTTTTTCAAATGATAGCTCGTTCATATCCGTCACTCCGAAAAAAGCGCCGCAGATCGTATGAAATGCAGCGCTGTTTGATTATTATTTTATTGCAAAGCTTTGCGCTTGTGAATTAAAGGTTGCCCTTTGCCATGTTAGCAACTTCCTCAGCGAAGTTGTCAACCTTCTTCTCAACGCCCTCGCCTCTCTCAAAGCGAACGAACTCAACAACGTTGATCTTTCCGCCGAGCTCCTTAGCAGAATCCTCAACATACTTGCCAACGGAAACCTTGTCGTCCTTAACATAAGCCTGCTCAAGGAGGCAGTTCTCGGTGTAATACTTGCCAACCTTGCCCTCTGCGATCTTAGCTCTAACCTGCTCGGGCTTGGAAGCCATCTTAGGATCCTCAGCCATCTGAGCCATAATGATGTTCTTCTCGTTCTCGAGTACCTCAGCAGGAACAGCCTCACGATTAAGATAAGCAGGGTTCATAGCTGCAACCTGGAGAGCGCAGTTCTTGCCGACCTCGTAAACCTTATCAGCAGGAAGATCTGTATCCAGCTTTACCATAACGCCGATGCTTCCGCCGCCGTGAACATAAGGAACGAGAACGCCCTCAAGTCTTGTGAAACGACGGATAACCATGTTTTCTCTGATCTTGATGAAGAGATCCTGGAGGGTCTCCTCAACGGACTTATCGCCACCGCTGATCTTAGCAGCCTTAAGAGCATCGAGATCTGTGGGGTTCTGCTCGATAACAGTCTTAGCAACAGCTGCAACGAAAGCCTTGAACTCGTCGTTGTTAGCAGCGAAGTCTGTCTCGATGTTAACTTCTACAACAGCACCAACATTGCCCTCAACAACAGAAGTTACGATACCCTCTGCTGCGACTCTGGAGCTCTTCTTAGCCTGAGTAGCAAGTCCCTTTTCACGAAGGATAGTGATTGCCTTATCTCTGTCACCGTCAGCCTCTGTAAGAGCATTCTTGCAGTCCATCATGCCAACGCCTGTGGATTTCATAAGATCCTTGATTTCTGCGATTGATACCTTTCCCATTGTAAACATTCCTTTCACATTTTATCCGTAAATCGAAATCAAGGCAGACATAAAAAATTATATCTGCCTGAAATTCAAAGAAAATATCCGTAAATATATTTCCCGAACGAGTAAATATTATTCCTCGTCAGCTTTCTCCTCAGCTGCAGCAGCCTCTTCGGAAGTACCCTCAGCGCCCTGTCTGCCCTCGAGGATAGCGTCTGCCATAGCGCCAGCGATAAGCTTAACAGCTCTGATAGCGTCATCGTTACCGGGAATTACATAATCTACATCATCGGGATCGCAGTTTGTATCAACGATAGCAACTATCGGAATACCGAGCTTCTTAGCCTCTGCTACTGCGATCTTCTCCTTGCGGGGGTCAACAATAAAGAGTGCTCCGGGGAGCTTCTTCATTTCCTTGATACCGCCGAGATACTTTTCAAGCTTTTCTATTTCAAGCTCAAGCTTAACAACTTCCTTCTTGGGGAGAAGGTCAAAAGTACCGTCCTCCTGCATTGTGTGAAGCTGTTCAAGTCTTGCGATTCTTCTCTGGATTGTTTTGAAGTTTGTCATCATACCGCCGAGCCATCTTGCGTTTACATAGTAAGCGCCAGCTCTGATAGCCTCTTCCTTAACAGAATCAGCAGCCTGCTTCTTTGTTCCTACAAAAAGAACATTGTCGCCATTCTCTGCTACGCTGCGGATGAATGCATAAGCTTCATCGAGCTTCTTTACAGTCTTCTGGAGATCGATAATATAGATACCGTTTCTCTCAGTAAAGATGTAAGGTGCCATTTTAGGGTTCCATCTTCTTGTCTGGTGACCGAAGTGCACGCCTGCTTCAAGAAGCTGTTTCATTGATACTACGCCCATTTTAATTTCCTCCGATTTGGTTAATAGATTTTCCTCCGCCGGGCCTTGCTCTGCGCTTATCCGAAAATCGGACACCAACGCCGAAAACCCAACGTGTGAATTTGCATTTAATATTATAGCATACTCTTCCCATTTTGTCAAGTATTATGTTCATACAACTATGACAAACTTTTTATCTTAATTTTCTCCTCCTTTGGTGAAATATACCTATTTCCGCGGATAAGCACAGTATCCTCGCCGATAAGCTGTATATCCTCCGCAGCCACTCTGATGTCGTCCTGTCTGCCGAGAAGTCCGAAAAGCTGATATCGTCCGAAGATGATAAGCGCCTTTACAGTCATTCCATCGGTCTCAAATTCCATATCGTCCGCATAGCCCAGCTTAGCGCCCGTTTTCACGCAGATTATTTCCTTCCCTTTTATTTCGGATAAGGTGCACTTCAAGCATACTCCTCCAATCTGTATAATAATACAGAATATGAGAAAAGCCGCAGAAATATGTCTGCGGCTCTGCACAATATGCGATATGTGCTACTCTTCGGCAGCCATATCCTCCTTGCTGATCTTGAAGATTATCCTAAACAGCTTGGTAAGCAGCTTCGGACTTTTCACAACGATAAGCTTCATAAGTACCTCCGAAAAAGAATATGTATTTGTTTCCACAATTCATCATATTCCTTCTTTCAGAAAGTGTTACTTTTTTTCAAAAATAACGGCAATTATTCCAGTTCTTACCGTAATATCGCATTTTCCGTCCTCAGTGAACTCATTGCTCGCACCCA
>CAMEYZ010000169.1 GCA_945947715.1 uncultured Clostridia bacterium
AGGGAAACATCACCCTTTCGGGAGCAAAGGTCTCAAAATATCTGTAGCCCACATAGATATCCTCGGTGTAGAAGTTTCTCTCCTTGTTTCCGAAGTATTTGTCCGAAGGGTAGTCGGTGATAGAATATGCGATAGTATCGGGCAGCTTTCCGCTGGGCGACTTGCCCAGAAGCACCTGTGCAGTGCCTGTGCCGCCGGTCATTCCGCCCTGCCATACGTACATTACCGCATCGGGGGATATTTCCATAATCTCGCTCATGTCGATGATATTGCCCGTATTCAACAGCACTATCAGCTTTTTAAAATGCTTTCTGACAGTAACAAGCATCTGCTTTTCACCCTCAGACAGCATATAGGAGCCCCGCTCGCAGGTGTTGTCCATTTCCTCGCCAGCAGTTCTTGCGATGACTGCAACGGCGATGTCGGTCTGTTCGGATATTCTCTTTGCGAGGGCATCGTCAAGGGGCATTTCCTCCTGGGACCATTTCGCATTGCCCCAGCTTTCCTCGTCCTTCACAGGGTTTTCCTCGTCCCACCTCTTATAAACTTCGAGAAGCTCGCTGTTGACCTTTGCACCCGCTTCAATAAGTCCATCGAGTATCCCCGTGACCTTAGTGACATTCACCATTCCGCCTGAGCCCATGCCGCTCTTATAGTAGTGGAGCTGCATCCTGCCGAAGAGAGCTATCTCCTCAGAAGGGTCCAGCGGAAGGGCATTATTATCGTTTTTCAGCAGGACAATACCCTCTGATACCGCCTCTGCCGCCTTATCCAGGTATTTGTTCCAATCAAGTATCTTTTTCATAGCATGTATTTCCTTTTTCAATGATTTATTATCTGCCTTCGGACTGCCAGTCTCTGACCTCCTGCTCGGCAATGTCGATGAATTTCTCTGCCAGAGCGACAAACTCGTCCATATCATCACCCATTCTGTCGGTGATGCGGCCCATTATCTCGGCAGTTTCTCTCTTTGCACGTTCGCTTATTTCCCTGCCCTTATCGGTGAGACACACCTTGATAGTACGGTGGTCCATACCGTCCTTGCGGCGAGTGATATAATGTCCCTGCTCCAGCGGCTTGAGCCTTTTGGAAACTGCGGGGACCGTACAGCCCAGCTGCTCAGAAATCACCGATACAGGCACCCCATCGGGGGCTTCGGATATGACGTACATGATATTAAGGTCACTTCGGGTAATGTCCTCCATGTCGCTTTTCACAAGCTTTATTCCCGCCAGCCGCTTTGCGCTCATTATCATTCTCGTCATGATATATTCGCCGTGATTTTTTTCCTTTTCCGTAATGATCGCACCCCCTCTCGCTGTGATTTTGAAATCTAACAACATTATATAATTATTTTACGAAAAAGTCAACCGTCAAAGCTATCAAAAAAACCTATCATGTTATATTTGTCATTGAATATACATATAATGGAAATCTTCTTGTAGTAGGATTCGGATATTCTTAAATCTTTGTACGTTAAAAAGTGTAATTATTGCAGTTTTTGTTTTAATGAAAATGTATAAAAAAGTCCTTGACAAAAAGATGATTTTATGATATATTAACAATAAGTAGGTAAAAGCAGACATTTTTTTCTGCTGATCAAATTATGAAACGGTGGTTGTTGTATGGAACTAAATGAATTTATCAGTATGCTGATGGACAGTCTCGGGGACGATTCAGTCAAGACTGCCCTCAGAAAGATCTGCGGCGACAATTCCTTTGCAGAGGATATCGCAAAATACGAGGCCCGCATCGCAGAGCTCGAAGAAGAGGTAAACTCCAAGAATATCGAGATATCGGGGATAAATCTCCAGCTCAATAAGTCTAAGCTTGAAATATCCGACCGCGACAGAAAAATCACCGAGCTCACCGAGGCTCAGGCTTCCGGCGATAATTCCGCTAAGGCTGCTCAGGACAAGATAGAGTCCCTTAACGCTAAGATTGAAGAGCTTACTGCTGCTGCTGAAAAGGCTAAGGCTGATATTGCTGAGAGAGACAGCCGTATCAGTAGCATGACCGCTGCACAGGCTGCAGGCGATTCCAGCGCTCAGGAGGCTGCGAGCCAGATAAATGAACTCACTCTTAAGGTGGGCGAGCTTACCGGAATGCTGGACAAAGCTAAGGCGGATATCACCGACAGAGATAACCGCATCAGCGCTATGACCGCCGCTCAGGCACAGGGCGACAGCTCCGCAAAGGCTGCCGCAGATCAGATCGAGGCTCTTAATGCTAAGATTGCAGACGCTGAGGCTCAGACCGCTAAGGTAAAGGAGGAGGCTATCGCCAAGGAAGAGGCTGCTGCAGAGCTTAAGGCAAAATATTCCGAGCTTTACGCTGCAAAGGCTGAGGCAGACGAGATCATCGCTCAGCAGAACGCAGAGCTGGAACAGAGATTTGAACAGATCTCCGCTTTAAAGGAAAAGACCACTTCTCTGGAAAATGACAAGCTCTCCATAAAGGCTGCCGCAGATGAGGCTACTTCACAGGCTGCTCTTGCAGGCTCTAATCTGGCTGAAATCGCCGACCCGCTCGAAAAGGCAAAGGCTGCTATCGCAGAAAAGGATTCCGCTATCAGCGAGCTTAACTCCGAGCGGAACGAATATGCGGAAAAAATGGAAAACCTTCGCAGCACTAACGAAAATCTTACATCCTCTGTCAATGAGCTTAATGCGACTATCAACGAGCGCAACGACAAGATAGATGTTATGAGAAGACAGCTCCAGGCGATGCTCGTTCTCAAGGATAAGATAAACGAGTACGCTGAAACTGCAAACGCTTACGCTGAGGAAGTGGAAAAGGCTCACGTTGCTATCGCCGCAAGAGACGGTCAGATTACCGAGCTTTCCGCAAATATCAGCCACCTTTCCGATACTATCGCTCTTAAGGACCAGCAGATAGAGGACGCAGGAAATTACTCCGCTGCTCTTGAAGCTCAGATAAACGATTACAAGAACTCTATAGGCGACCTGAATACACGCCTTACCTCCATGCAGCATGAGGTAGAGGAGGCTCAGCGCAGCGCAGATGCTTACAAGTCCACCTTCGGCGACCTCACCTCTATGTATGACATTTACGCTAATCTCTCACCCAAGTCCAAATCCGGACTGGACGAGGCTCAGGTATTCCCCGAGGGCGTTACTATCAGAAGCTTCCTTTGCTGCGGCGCCCAGTGGGGTCATATCCAGGGCCTGTGGGAATACGCTCAGAGCAGGATAAGAGCTGAGGATTTCACCGATGTTGCAAGCCTCAATAAGCTGTTCGCATACTTCCTCGATTTCCACAACAGCAGCCAGAGCACTCCTGTTTATGAGCTTATCGACGCTCCCAACGGCACTCAGTACGACGAAGAGCTCCACGAGCGCATCATGTCCCGCGAGGAAAGAAAGGCTCTCTTCTTCGGCGACAAGAAGAAGGAAGAGTATTCCGGTCCCGTTGATGAATGCATACTCTACGGCTATAAGAACATCAAGAACGGCAGAGTTATGAACAAGGCTGTAGTCAAGGTTTGATAGGTTAAAAATTTATATTACATAAAAAAGTCAGTCATCTCGGCTGACTTTTTTCTTTTCACAAAACACAAAAAATCCGTCGGACAAACTGCCCGACGGATTTTCTATTCAAACTATTAACTGTCAGCTTATCAATACATTCCGTCCATGCCTGCGCCTGCAGGAGCTGCTGCGGGAGCGGGCTCCTTGATATCAGCAACAAGCGACTCTGTTGTCAGAACCATTGCAGATACGGAAGCTGCATTCTGGAGTGCACTTCTTGTAACCTTGGTGGGGTCTACGATACCGGAGGAGATCATATCCTTGTACTCCTCGTTGTATGCGTCGAAGCCATAGCCAACCTTTCCGGAGTTGATGATCTTGTCGATGATAACGGAGCCCTCAAGACCAGCATTTGCTGCGATCTGACGAACAGGCTCTTCAAGTGCCTTGTATACGATCTGTGCGCCAGTCTTTTCGTCGCCGGAAAGCTCCTCAATAAGAGCCTTTACAGCAGGCATAGCATTGATAAGAGCTGTTCCGCCGCCTGCTACGATACCCTCTTCAACAGCTGCCTTAGTAGCTGCGAGAGCATCCTCGATGCGGAGCTTCTTTTCCTTCATCTCTACCTCTGTAGCAGCACCTACTCTGATAACTGCAACACCGCCGCTGAGCTTTGCAAGACGCTCCTGGAGCTTCTCCTTATCGAAATCGGAGGTAGTTTCCTGAATCTGTGCCTTGATCTGATTAACTCTTTCCTTGATAGCGTCCTTGTCACCAGCACCGTCAACGATAGTTGTGAACTCCTTGGTAACTGTTACCTGACGAGCACGGCCCAGCTGAGATATCTCGGTATCTGCAAGCTCCAGACCAACCTCGGAGGAGATGACCTGTCCGCCTGTGAGGATAGCGATATCCTGGAGCATTTCCTTTCTTCTGTCACCAAAGCCGGGAGCCTTAACTGCAACGCAGGTGAAGGTGCCTCTGAGCTTATTGACGATAAGTGTGGAGAGAGCCTCGCCCTCGATATCCTCAGCGATGATAACAAGCTTTTTGCCTGTCTTTACGATCTGCTCACGGAGGGGAAGGAGCGCCTGAATCGTACTTATCTTCTTGTCGGTGATAAGAATGTATGCGTCGTCGATATTTGCGACCATTTTATCGGTATCTGTTACCATGTAAGGAGTGATGTAGCCTCTGTCGAACTGCATGCCCTCTACTACCTCGGAATAGGTCTCAGCAGTCTTGGACTCCTCGATAGTGATAACACCGTCGGAGGTGACCTTTTCCATAGCCTCTGCGATGAGCTTTCCAACCTTTTCGTCTGCAGAGGAGATAGTTGCTACTCTCTCGATATCAGCTGTGCCCT
>CAMEYZ010000170.1 GCA_945947715.1 uncultured Clostridia bacterium
GGAAAAGCAGGATATCCGTCCGCTGAATATCGCCATACTTAACCTTATGCCGAAAAAGATACAGACAGAGACACAGATTCTAAGACTGCTCAGTAATACGCCTCTGCAGGTAAACATTGAGCTTATTCAGACCGCTTCACATGTGGCAAAGAATACCTCGCAGGAGCATCTGACAAAGTTTTACCAGACCTTCGATGATGTGAAGGAACAGTATTTCGACGGATTCATTATAACAGGAGCGCCTGTGGAACAGCTTCCCTTTGAAGAGGTGGACTACTGGGAGGAGCTCTGCACCATTATGGAATGGTCTAAATCCCACGTATTTTCGACGTTTCATATATGCTGGGGAGCGCAGGCGGGACTGTATTATCATTACGGCATACCCAAGCATCAGCTTCCTGAGAAGATGTTTGGTGTTTTTCCCCACAAGATAGAGGTCCCCAATCATCCGTTAGTCAGAGGCTTTGACGAGACCTTTTTCGTGCCTCATTCAAGACACACGGGAGTTGACCGTCTTGACGTGGAAAAGAATGATGATCTGTGTATTCTCACATCGTCGCCTATTTCGGGAGTACATATCATCACCGACAAATCAAACCGACAGTTTTTCATAACAGGTCACTCTGAGTACGACCGCTTCACCCTTTCTGAGGAATATTTCCGGGACAAATCAAAAGGTCTGAACATCGACGTGCCCTACAACTATTTCCCCTACAACGACCCCAGCCAGCCCCCTCACTTTAATTGGCGATGTCATGCAAATCTGCTGTTCTCCAACTGGATAAACTACTGCGTTTATCAGGAAACGCCTTATGATATCACTTCTCTGGAAAGTATTAAATAAAATCTGCCGAGCCTGTTTCTGAGGTTCGGCATTTTTTTGCGGAGCTTGTCACATTTCCGATAGGTAATGCATTTATTAAGTGAACGTTGAAAACATGCCGGCTGATTTCAACGTACAAATAGGGAAAGGGGAAATGAAATGATTCCCGATTTTGAAAGAGCCGTTGATACATACGGCGATATCATATATAAGACTGCCTTTGTCCGATGCGGAAGTGTTTCCGACGCCGAGGACGTCTTTCAGGAGACCTTCTTCAAGCTTTCCGTTCACAAAAAGGAATTTAAGGACGAGGAACATCTGAAAGCCTGGCTCATACGAGTGGCGATAAACGAGTGTAAAATGATAAAGCGTTCGGCGGCAAACAGGCTCCGAGGTGAGCTTGACGATAATGTTGCCGAGAAAAGCGTGGATTTTTCCTATGGAAGTCCCGTGGCGGACGCAGTTATGTCGCTGCCCGAAAAATATCGGCTTGCAGTCTTGTACTACTATTATTACGGCTTTTCCTGCGATGAGGCTGCAAGGCTGCTGAAAATTAGCGAGCCTGCGCTGAGAACACGGCTTAAACGGGCAAGGGAAAAGCTTAAGGAGATTTTGCAGGAGGAATGGAACGATGAGAAAGATATCTGATAATTCTGCGCTTATCCAGGACGCCTTTGAAGGCTTCGCGCCCTCCGCCGAGCTTGTGGAAAGAGTGAAGGAAAAGCGCTTCGGACGGAGGAAGAAAAGTCATATTATCAAGCGTGCGGTGGTTATCCCGGTGGCTGCTTGCCTTGCGGTGCTGTTCACGGTCACTGCGACGGCAGAGCTGTTCGGCTTTGACGAGATACTCGGAAGATATATCAGAATCGACGACAGCGAGCTGGCACAGTCGCTGATAGGGACTGTCAGCGATGTGAGGTACACTGTTTCTGATGATGACTACAAAATTGAAGTTATGGGAGTCACTGGCAGCTATGATTCAATGTTTGCAGCAGTAAAGCTTTCCCGTAAGGACGGAGCTCCCGTGACAGAGCATTTTCTGAACGAATGTCCCGATGACCACAATATCAGCTGGCAGCGGGCACAGTGGGATATCAAGGCTTACAATGGCGGCTTTGGCGGCGGAGGCGGCTCATACATTGACGAATACGGCGACATTGTTTACACCATGGACATAAACGGAGATGATCTCACCGGCAAAAAAATAGAGATAACCTGCGACAGACTTGTACTTCACAGAGAAAGCTTTGAGCTTGAAGATGAAAATGATGTTTATTACGGACTGAATCACAGGAAATGGGGCTATTATAAGCAGGAGACAAATGAGCCTGTGGATTTTGATGACAGTTCTGTGATCTGCCTGCCTATCGGGTGGAGTGTCAGCTTTAAATATACTGCTTCGGAAAATGCTCTTGCAGTACGATATGCAGATATTAGCAAGCAGGATAACAGTGAATGTACCATTACAGAGATAAAGGCAACTGCTTCGGGCGTACGGATAAGCATAACGTGCAATCAGAATATTATGCAGAAGGAATATGGAAATAAGGCGTATATGATAATGAACGACAATACGCATATTCCACTGTCCGCTTCAAGCGGCAGCAGTTCTTTTGATGGTGAATACTGGTATATCAGCATAGACTATGAATACTCCGAGGAAGTAAACACCACTATAAAGCAGTATATCGACATTACTGAGGCTAAGGCAGTGTACTTTGACGGAGTGACCTACGAATTAGAGTAAAAAATAACGGATAAGACAGGCTTCTCGCTTTGTCTTATCCGTATTTTTTAGTCCTTGCCCTTGAAGGCTACTGCAACAGTTTTCGGTCCGCAGTTTGCGGCGATAACTCCGCCGATATCAAATCGCATCTCGGGGGGATAGCCTAAGCGCTTGGTCAGCTCCTTGGTTATCTCGTCGGTGTAAACGGGGTCGTAGCCCTCCATCACCACATAGGGAGAATCGGGAATTATCCTCTCGCAGACCATATCCGCCAGCTTCGGAACCACCGCCTTATCTCCGCGGACCTTGGCTTCTACAGTGGATACTCCCTGCTTTATACAGATTATCGGCCGCAGTCCCAATACCTCGCCTACAAAGCCTGCCGCAGAGCTTACTCGTCCCGATTTCTTTACGAACTCCAGCGAGAATGTGCCGAAATGCACCTCTGCCTTTGAGTACCATTCCTTTAAATATCCCTCAATCTCGTCGGCGGAGGCACCGTTATTAGCCTTGACAGCCGCCTGTATCAGCGGATAGCCGATAGTACCCGTATAGTTGCCCGAATCCAGTATACGTATGCTCATGGATTCCTTTGCCTGCGGGTTTTCCTCATAGAACTGCTCTCTTGCCAGCATCGCAGAATTTATTGTATTTGAGCCCTTGGAAGCAATGGCCGTGTAGATTACATCTGAATAGCCTTCCTGCCAATACTGCTCGTAACATTCCTTATACATCATTGGAGTGAGCTGGGAATGCTTTGGAAGTTCTGTTGAACTCATTATCAGGTCGTAATACTCCTTGATATTCATATCGCGGTCATAGAAGCTTTTCTCGCCCACGGTTATGGGGAAGCATAGCACCTTGATATCATATTTCTTTTCGTCCTCTTTTGAAATGTCGCAGGCTGAATCAGCCATGAATTTAATCTTTGACATATCCGTATCCTCCTTAGATATTATCACCATACATATTTTGTGAGCCTTCCCTCTGTGGAAAGCTCAGGATAATCCCATTGCCGCAGTACCTCATATGTGCCTATTGCAACGGAATTAGACAAATTTAAGCTCCGCAGCGTGGGGCGCATAGGTATTCTTACGCAGGTATCGGGATTTTTATACAGCAGCTCCTCGGGAAGTCCTGCGTCCTCCCGTCCGAAAACAAGGAAGCATCCGTCTGGATATTCCACGTCTGAATGAACATGACGTCCCTTAGTCGTAAAGTAAAAATACTTTCCGCATGTTCTTGCAAAAAAGTCGTCCAGTCCGTCATAGTAGGTTATGTCCAGCTTATCCCAGTAATCAAGACCTGCCCGCTTTAAATGCTTGTCGGTTATTTCAAAGCCGAAGGGTCTTACAAGATGAAGTCTTGCTCCTGTGACTGCGCAGGTACGGGAGATGTTTCCAGTATTCTGAGGTATCTGCGGTTCCACAAGAACTATATTTAACGTATTCATGTTATGTTCCTCTATAAAGTTTCATAGTCGCACAGGAGCGGATTTTCCATAAGATAATTCAGGCAGCTTTCCAGAAGTATGCCCTCTCTTGGGTCAGCAGAGTAGCCGTAGGTGGTCTTTATGGCAAGCTCTAAAAATGACGAGGCACGGTTCATGGCAAGGGGGAGGCTATCGCCGCGCAGTATGGAGCCTGTCAGCACCGAAGCGAAAACATCTCCTGTGCCGGGGTAATTTACGTCTATCATATTGAAGGGCACCTTCCAGAACTTACTGTGAACGCTGTCATAGCCTATGTTATAGGTCTTATCACCCGAATAAACGCTGGTGATGACCACGGTCCGTGGTCCAAGCTCTGACAGCCTCACAAGAAAGCTTTTCATCTGCTGGGAGGTCAGGTCTGGCTGATAGGGATTTTCCCCCAGAAGCATAGCAGCCTCAGTCACATTAGGCGTGATGATATCCGCAATTCGCACAAGCTCCTTCATGCCGCTGCGCAGGTCCTTTCCGCAGGTCTTGTATGGCTTGCCGTGGTCTGCCATAACAGGGTCAACCACCTTAAGCGACGACTTATACTCATGGAAAAATTCCAGGCAGTGATCTATCTGCGAGGTGGAAGCGAGAAAGCCGCTGTAAACGCAGTCGAATTTAAAATCGAGCCGCTTATAATGGTCGAGGGCAGGGGAGATGTAGTCGGTCAGGTCCTCCATGACCACATCGCCGAAGCCTCCTGTATGCGCTGAAAGTATCGCCGTGGGTATAGGACAGACCTGTATCCCCATGGCAGACAATGTCGGGAGGATAACTGTCAGCGAGCATCTTCCGATTCCCGACAGATCGTGTATCGCTGCG
>CAMEYZ010000171.1 GCA_945947715.1 uncultured Clostridia bacterium
CCATCGACGGTGCGGATACAAAGGAGATCGACGACGCTGTATCAGTTGAAAAAACCGCCGCAGGCTACAGACTGGGCGTTCATATTGCGGACGTTTCACACTATGTAAAGAGCGGCTCCAAGCTGGATTCCGACGCATTTCTCCGCGGTACGTCAATCTATTATGCGGACAGAGTCATTCCCATGCTGCCCAAGGAGCTTTCTAACGGCATATGCTCGCTGAATCCCAATGAGGACAGACTGGCATTTTCCTGCCTTATGGAGCTGGACAACGACGGCAAGGTGGAAAGCTTCAAGTTCTCAAAGACTGTAATACGTTCCCGTGTAAAGGGCGTATATTCGGAGATAAATGCAATTCTTGACGCTTACGAAAATGACGAGGAGATACCTGCTGAGTTTGCAGAAAAATATGACGGTCTTATTGACGAGATATGCCTTATGGAGGAGCTGGCGGAGATACTCACAGCCAACAAGCTGAAAAGAGGCGCACCGCAGATAGACGCTCCCGAAGCAAAGCTGATAATGAACGACAGCGATATCTGCGTTGATGTGAAAAAGCGGGAGCGGGGAAAGTCAGAGCTTATAATCGAGGAATTTATGCTCATGGCAAATTCCTGTGCTGCTAAGCTTGCAAAGGAGAAAAATATCCCATTTGTGTACCGTGTCCATGAAAATCCCTCGCCTGAAAAGATAAACGACTTGAAGGAGGTAATTACCCGACTGGGGCTGCCTGTGCCGAAATTTACATCGGTGAAGCCGAAGCATCTGGCGGATATCCTTGAAAGTGCCAAGGGAAAGCCCTGCGCTCTGTTGGTGAACAATATGGTGCTGCGCTCCATGGCAAAGGCGAAGTATTCTGACGAGCCGCTGGGACATTTCGGACTGGTGTTGTCGGATTATTCCCACTTCACATCGCCTATCAGAAGATATCCTGACCTTGCCATACACCGCATCCTGACCGACCTGTGCTACAACAAGGCAACGGAAAAATCGCTGAACAAGCGGTATGCTGCATTTGCAAAGGCTGCTGCGGAGCAGTCCAGCCAGTGTGAGCTCACAGCAATGAATCTTGAAAGAGACTGCGAGGACTGCTATATCGCAGAGTATATGTCGGCTCATCTGGGAGAAAGGTTCACGGGAATAATATCATCTGTGACGGAATACGGCTTCTATGTGGAGCTTGAAAACACTGTGGAGGGCTTTGTGAAGATAGAGACTCTCCCCGAGGGTAGCTATGACTATGACGGATATTTTACCCTGTCGAGAAACGGCGAGAAGCTATACTCCGTGGGTGACAGCATTGACGTCATCTGTGCGAAGGCGAACGTTTCCTCCGGAAAGGTAGACTTTACCGTTGCAGGCGATGACTGACCATAAATAATGAAAAGGCTTGCCGAAAAGCTCATGAGGAGCTTTTCGGCAAGCCTTTATTTTTAACCTATCATTCAATGGTCTCTACTTCAAGAAGGTTGGTATTTCCACTTATTCCAAGAGGAACGCCTGCGGTGATAACTACGGTGTCGTTCTCCTTGACAAAGCCGTTTTCCTTTGACACAGACTTAGCCTTCGCGATGAGCTCGTCGGTGGTCAGACATTCTCCGATAAGTGCAGGGCGTACTCCCCATGAAAGGTTCATCTGGCGGCAGGTGATGGGGTCGGGGGTAAGTCCGATGATATCACAGGAGGGACGGTATTTGGATATCATTCTCGCGGTCTTTCCGCTCTTTGTTACGGTGATTATTGCAGAAGCGTCAAGGTCTGCGGCAGTAGTTACGGTAGCGTGGGAAATAGCTTCTGTCACGCCGCAGCTGCGGGTATTTTTTCTTGCGGCAAGATTTGCGGTGTAGTCGATATCGCTTTCAGTACATTCTGCGATACGCGCCATGGTCTCCACGGCCTCAACGGGATATTTTCCTGCAGCGGTCTCGCCCGAAAGCATGATAGCCGAGGTTCCATCGTAGATAGCGTTTGCCACGTCAGTGATCTCCGCACGTGTGGGGCGGGGACTGCTTATCATAGATTCCAGCATCTGTGTTGCCGTGATGACCTGCTTACCTGCGGTATAGCCCTTGCTGATAAGCTCCTTCTGGATAGCGGGTATCTGCTCGAAGGGTATTTCAACGCCCATATCGCCTCTTGCGACCATGATTCCGTCAGCTGCTTCAAGTATCTCGTCGATATTGGCAACACCGTCAGCGTTTTCGATCTTTGCGATTATCCTAACATTGTTCCAGCCCAGAGAGTGGGTGAATTTTCTGAGATAGTTGACATCTGCGGCGCTGCGGACGAAGGAAGCGGCGATGAAGTCAAAGCCCATTTTTGCGCCGAATTCCAGGTCGTTCATATCAGCCTCGCTGATGTAGGGGAGAGACAGAGCCACTCCGGGAACGTTGATTCCCTTGTGATTGGAGAGCTTTCCGCCGTGGATTATCCTGCAGTGGATATCCTCGGCTGTGACGGAGGTGACTTCAAGCTCGATAACTCCGTCGTTGATAAGTATGCGGGAGCCTGTCTGGACGTCCTTGGGCAGTCCCTTGAAGGTGATAGAGCATATCTTGTCGGTGCCCTCCACGTCGCGGGTGGTAAGGATATATTCACTTCCGTCCTCGATGATGACGGGTTCGTTATTTTTAAAGGTCTTAAGTCTTATTTCTGGGCCCTTTGTATCGAGCATGGTAGCGACAGGGAGTCCCACTTCTTCGCGGAGCTTGACTATCATGCCGAAGCGGCGCTTGTCGATAACGGGGTCTGCGTGGGAAAAGTTGAATCTTGCAACGTTCATGCCCGCAAGCATGAGCTTTCTCATAGTTTCCTCATTGTCTGTGGCGGGTCCTATGGTACAGATTATCTTGGTCTTGCGCATAAAAGCCGATCCTTTCGTTTTCTTTAAATCGAAATTTCTTCCATATAACATTATAGCACAAATCCCCCGGATATACAATAGTTGAAAATGACGGATAATTTTAACATTCCCCATTTTATTTTGGATATTACAAGTAGTATTGCCGGAATTATTGGCATTAATACAATAAGCTATGCAGTTCAGGATACCGCTTTGTGTGACGAGAGAAAAAGATCTGCGCAAAAACCGTATATTACAGTCTTTTGCGCAGATCGAACAGTTTATTTGTTTATGACATCAGTATGTAGATTTTGTCCAGAATTCTATAATATATTGTGTATTGCTGCATGCGATGAATACTCCGATAACGCAAAGGATTATATGCAACACAGCATATCTTGTAACCACCTGTGTATCCGACCAGTCCTTGTTTTTGCGGAAATGGTCGTGGAGGGGAGTTCTGATGTTCTTAAGGAAATTTTTCGTCTTGAAGATGCGCAGAACGAGCAGCTTTACAAGGCCGATACCTCCGTCAACGAAGATTATTCCTCCGATAAGGAAATAGATAATGGGAACATGAGTTTTAAGCACCATTATCCCGATGAAAAGTCCGATTGCGCGGGAGCCTGCATCGCCCATGATGAGCTTGCTGGGGGAGGCGTTGTAGGCAAGATAGCCAAGAAGTATCGCTGCGAATATGAGACATAGTCCCATTTCTCCGGACTGCGAGGTTGTGTAGAAAATCGCAGCAAGAGCAGCCATTGTTATTGTGGAGAGTGTTCCGAGAAGTCCGTCTACTCCGTCGGTGCAGTTGGTGACGTTGATGCTGACCCACAGGAAAAATACGGCGATAAGCATATAAAGCACAGGTGGCAGCGCAAGAGTCAGACCATTCCATAAATAAATGGTGTAGTTTCCGTCAAAATTGCAGTATGTCACAACGGCGATGATGCAGATGACCAGGTCGAGAAGTCCCTTTTTGACCTCACCCCAGGGTATCTTTGACATATCGTCAAGATAGCCTGTCAGCATCGCAGCCAGCAGCAGGGCATATACTATAAAATATTCTGCGGATATAGGGATGAATATCAGGGACATGATCGTGAATATAATTACGAACACAACTCCGCCGCCGCGAGGCTTGCCTTTGGAAAGTTCTCCGTTCACGGCATATTTTCGTCCCTGATCCTTGGGAAGCGTGAGCAGCGCTTTCTTCAGCACGAACAGCGTTACAAAAAAGCCCACGACAATCCCCAGAAATATTGCGGTCTTTAAATCTAATAATGTAGTCAGCATAACAAAATCTCCCGTATTTTAAAATCGGTATTAATTATATCACAACCGCAAGAAAAAATCAACAGTTTTCGGTCGAAATTATTCTGCTATTCGTCAATTGGCGCAGATATCCATTTGTCGCCTACATGGGGACGCATGGCATAATGATCAGGCTTTATGCAGAGAGCATCGGCTAAGGTGAGGTCGGCAAGCAGTAGCTCTCCAACAGTGGAAATGACTGCGTCGGAGGGGGTGTGTCCCTCTGCGCCGCACATAAATTCCCAGGTGCCGTCCTCCTTGTGGTGGGTGACCAGCAGGCAGGGGGATTCCTTTGCTGCAACATGAGAGCACGCAAAGGCAAGACAGAATTTTACATCGTCGGGTATGTTCATTTTGAGTAAGCTCCTTGTAAAATAAATATGATATTATGGTAAAATTATAGCATACTCCGCCGGCAAAAGCAACAGCTTTTTTGATATTTTGCATAGATTGAAAATGATTTCTCAGATATTTTTCGTTTAAAAAACAGGATAATAATAATAAAATGTGAATGAACAGGGTAATATTGTTATAAAAATGAAATAATAATTTGTGCAAAATCACTATTTTTTTATTGAATTCTTTAAAAAGCATTGACAACAGGCAAAAAGAGTTGTATATTATAATCAT
>CAMEYZ010000172.1 GCA_945947715.1 uncultured Clostridia bacterium
ATAATTCTTTCCATAGTCAATTTCAAGCGTAAATTTACCGTTCTTGTCAAGAGTGCCCTCGGTAACCTTAACGGAAGTGCTCTTCTTGCCCTCGTAGATAACGAAGGACTTGCCTGCATATTCTTTGCCGAGATTGATTGTGACTGTGCTCTTCTGATTCTTTGTTGCGTTTACTGTGATGTAATTCAAGCTGCTGTCGTAAGAATACACGTAGGAGCGTGCTTTTGTGAGCATATATCCGCCCAGCTCGCACTCTACCACAATCTTTATGCCGTTTGCGGGCATAATGAAGCTGCCTGTGCCTGTAATTCTCGCAATTTTGGTGCTGCCCGAGAATACATGTGCGATATAGCCGGGGTCAACTGTGATAGTTACCTTATCACCTGCAGCTGCAGTGGTCACATTGGAGTGAACTCTGCCGTCGGTGCCAAGGTCGATAGGATATTTTGCTGCGGGCACATCGGGTTTGGTAATAGTGGGAGCGTCCACATATGCGATAGCGTATGAAGAGAACCTATCGGTCATAAACCAGTATTTTCCACTCGCACTGTCATAATTGAGACAGAACTTATCTGCTGTCTTTACGCCGTTTTCATTCTCGTGAACACGGATAATGTAATAATCTCTTCTCATTGTGCTGTCGGTGTTGACAAGCTCCTCCGGCATATCAAGGGAGATAATTATAGGTTCGTTTGTCTTATGTACAGCCGACTCAAGCTCACCTATCTTCTTCATAAGGGAGATGTCAAGATACATTCCGATAGTCGCATCGCCCTTGACAGACTCTGTAAGAACCTCGTCCTCGGGGAGAACAGTACCGTCTGCCTTCTCAACATTGAGGATAATGTACATATTCTTGCCACTGTCAATAAGTGCCTGTTCTGCTTCGGTGATATCGACAGATTTTTTCTGGGTCAGTGCCTGCACCGCCGACATTGCCTGAATTGTCTACTATGATATCGCCTTCATCTTCGATAGGCTCTTCGGGCTCAGAGGCCTGTGGGTCTATTGCGAAAACCTTTAAAGCAGAGGTGTAATAATAATCTTCATCCGTTATATAGTTAATGTTGACCTTAGCCAAAAATACTGCCGCTTTTTCCTCAACGGTTATCTGCGCGGTCATGAGATCGTTGGCAAAAGAGCGTGGAAGTGCGGCATCTTTATCATTTACTTTGATCTGACCAACCTGAACCCAGTTAAAAACCTGTGCGATCTCTTCGGGAGCTTCGGACGGTAATACAATATAAATATACCTATAGCCCGCCTGGTAATCCTCCGCGGAAATTCTCGGGATATTGTCAAACTCAAACTTTGTGCCTGTTGTGTCGCCGCTAACGGGAGTAAGCGTAACATCTTCAAGATATTCAATTGTGCCGTCAAGAACCGACGAACCGGCAGAAGCGGTAATTGCCTCAGCTGTAAGCATAATACATTCATTGTAGTAAGACTCTTCAATATTGCAGCTGTAGCTTTCGGTATTGGTTACAATATCTGTCATTCCGTCAGCATTAAAATAATCTATGCTTGCAGGTACATAGTATCTCGGAAGTTCAAATGCAACCATGGGGATATATTTTTTCCCCTCTTCAATAGTATCTACAGCGTCATCCCAATATAGATCTTCTGCTTCTTCGACCCACACGCCGGCTAAACAGTTAATCTCACCTGTTTTGCCGCTCTTGGTAGTATATTTTGCCGTGCCTGTAAATCCTGTGGGAGCATCGCCGGGTGCAAGAGTGTAGCTTGACGATGTAACATCGGGAGATATGCTGATATCGGATATCTTAGTTATGACCTCGTAGGAAGGCACCTTCCATGATATTTTCACAGTCTTGTCGTCCCAAGAATGCACCGTATAGTCACCCGAGTCGAATTCCGCTGCGACAGTAGGCTGAGCACTAAATCTGTATGCGGTATTTTCAAGGCTGACAGTGCAAACAACATAATAGTCCTTGCTGTCCAATACAGCGTCATTGTTGCAATTGGTAGCATCTGCAAGGTCTAATGAACCACCCTTATCAACGCAGTACCAATCGGCAGAGGTGATATTTGCTGTTTTATTCGTGTTTTCATTAAGATAGAAATAGGGTATATCATAGCTGTCCGATAAAATAAGATCCATCACATCTATGGGCTTATATCCGATATAAACCTCACCGAAATCGGAAACCGTTACTTTGGTGCAGTCTTCAATACCAGAGAGCGTCAATATTTATTGAAACAGCGCCGGTGTTACGCAGGTTATCAGTGGTAAACGTATAGTCATCATTAACGGAAACATTTTCATCTCTAATGGCGCCAAAAGAGCGCCATATTTTTAAAAAAATCTATAAATTAACAGAAAATTCACATGATTTCCTATAAAAAACAAAACGCCCGAACTATCGGACGTTTTTTCCCTTATTTCAGCATCCCGTGAGTGAGCTCGCCCCAGGAATACTGAGCCATATATTCCCCTCTGTATGCGTTGATACCCTCTACGCTGCCGCTTCGCCAATCATAATAATCGCACTGTACCGATTCCTTGTTTATTCCGAAAGCTCCCCTGCGCTGTACTATCACATCGCCGCAGCCCAGCTTTTTCAGCACGGACAGCATATCACGGCGTATGCTTTTGAAATAGGTCTGCTTGCCGTTTAGGTCGTCCTCGTCTTCCCACAGTACCGATATTATCTCGTTATTTGTGCACATAGCGCCGTTTCTGTCCAGCAGTCCTCAAGCTCTCTCGAGGATATCTTCACTGTACCGCCGTTTTCCTTCATGCATATGCCGTGCTTTACAGCGTTTTCCACCAACGGCTGGACTGTCAGCGAAGGTATCATAAAGCTGTCGGTCTGTATATCCCATTCGATATTGAGCTTTTTCTTAAATCTCGTCTGTTCAAGAGACAGGTACGATTTCAGATGATTAAGCTCCGTTTCAAAGGGTACGGGACAATTTCTTGACAGGGAATCCATATTTCCTCTGAGATAATCCGCAAAATCATTGACAGCTTTTTTTGCGGCGGTCGGGTCCTTTTCACAAAGCCCATAAATGGTGTTGAGTGAATTATACAGAAAATGAGGCTGTATCTGACTGAGCATTATTGAGATGCGGTTTTTCGCAAGCTCGGCTTTAAGCGTTTCTGCCTCTCTTGCAGCCTTGTAATTCATAGGAATGACCTTGAGTATCCTTACAAAATGAATAACAAATAAAACCAGAAAAGCATCGTATCATATATCACCATTACCTTAAAAATCGACAGAAGAGCTAATATAGCATTGACCGCTCCCGAAGCAAAGACTGCCGCACGAGCAGTCCTTCTTGCTTTAGAGCTTATGCTTTCAGCAATGCAAGCCGCCTCACAGGTTGCTGCAAGCATGATGCATATCTGCAAGGCGTATGTATTGAATGCAAAGAGCCAGCTCCATAGGGAAAGATCAATGGTATCGAGAAGAAAATATCCCCCGAAAAACAATGCAAGAGCACCGAGATTTCCCAATGTCACACCACCGTCAATATGCAAAAGCCCGAAGAACATTGCCGCAGCTAAAAGTGCTATCGCTGCAGCTATCACAGCGGTACCGATTATCCTGCTTGTCTTGCCTGTTTTAAGCATAATACGGTCGAATACATTCTTCGAGCCGCAGTAAATATTTCTGAGCAGCTCATTGCAGGCATTTTTGTTCCCGAACCTGTGGGGATTATAGAGCCGAATCTCAATTACGTCATCTTCGGATATTTCGGGGCTTGTAAAGTCTACCCATTTTCTGCCGCAGGTGGAGTCGTTCAGTCCTATTTCATTTGCGCTGTCCATATAAAGCTGTTCGCCGTTAAAGTATCCATTGTGATATGGTCGAGAAAAAAGTGAAAATTCGTCCCCTCGTTAAATTCTCTTCCGAAGCCGCCTTTAAGTATAATGCTACCGTAATTTGCAGGAATATTAGTATTTTGTGACAGCGTTTGCTATGTTTTTCCATTATCAAAACTGTACTCGCCTTTAAAATCTATCGGGAGCAATAAAGGCAGGGTTGACTGAAAGCTGCAAAAGCAGGCTGCTATAAATGCGGCAAGCATTAAAGCTATCGCCGCTATTCTTATCATCAAAACATTAGATACTTTTTTCAATTTATCATCTCCGCAAAATATTTTTTTCTATTTTATCATAGTTTTCAGTGATTTTCAAGTTTTTCTTACAGATTAAAGGAAATGATAATTTTTTATATCGTAAAAATGAAAGCTGCCACAGTATCGCTTGGGGCGATTTTCTGTGGCAGCTTTATCATTGTTCTGCTGTATTTGTTATTAAATTAATTGAGAAAACTTCTTTATTGCGCCTCACCTAACAGGGGAGTGGCCTTTTCAATTTTATGATGAGCTTACTTGGTTATCTCATCTGCAAGCTTTTCAAGGTCTGCGATAACAGAAGGCTTTACAGATGTCTTTATTGTAACAGCAGTATCAATAAAGGTGATGTTCTTCATGGTCTCGAAGGACGCCTTCATAAGCTTTGCAGCCATTGGAGCCCATGAGCCGTTTTCAATAAATGCGACAGTGCGGTTCTGATATGTCTTGGACTTGAGTCTGCCGATAAAGTCCTCCATGGGAGTGAAAACTCCGCCATCGTAGGTGGAAGCAGCGCAGACCATTCTGTCATAGCGGAAAGCGTCCTCAACAGCTTCTGCGAGGTCGTCTCTGGAAAGGTCGCAGAGCACAGCCTTCACGCCTCTTGCTGTTATCATCTCAGCAAGCTTTTCTGCAGCCTCCTTTGTATTGCCATGGAGGGAAGCATAGGGGAT
>CAMEYZ010000173.1 GCA_945947715.1 uncultured Clostridia bacterium
GGTTTTTCTGAGGTCTCTTTCCGAATCCATAAAATCCGAAGCAGATATCAGCGAGCAGATAAAAGCTCCGATGCCAGAAACCACTGCTGCTATGCCTTTAATGTTGTTCTTGTTCATATGACAGCCTCCTTATTATCTGTGCCATACCGCCGTTGAACCGCAGGGAAGAACAAATCCGCTGGATACGACGGGCAGTCCGATCTCATCGGCGGAAACGGTGCCGCCGAAGCGTTCAATGAGAGTCTCCCCGAGAATATAGGACATAACCGAGGGAGAAAGTCCGGTAGTGTAGCTGTTCAGCAGGAAGAACAGCGGGTCGTCGCTGAGCACCTGCGAGCAGAGCTTTACCAGGTCGTAGATGCAGTCCTCCAGCTTCCAGACCTCCTGATTGGGGCCTCTTCCGTAGGAGGGCGGGTCCATGATAACTGCGTCATAGCATCTGCCACGCTTTATTTCACGTGAAACAAACTTTTCGCAGTCGTCCACTATCCAGCGGATAGGATTGTCGGACAGACCACTGGCAGCGGCGTTGTCTCTCGCCCATGCGACCATTCCCTTAGAAGCATCCACATGGCAGACGTCCGCTCCTGCGGCAGAGCATGCAAGAGTAGCTCCGCCGGTGTAAGCGAACAGATTTAGCACGCTTATCTTTCTTTCAGAGCTTCTGATAAGCTCGCCCATATAGTCCCAGTTTACCGCCTGCTCGGGGAAAAGTCCCGTGTGCTTGAAGCCTGTGGGACGGATATTGAAGGTGAGCCTTTCTCCTATCTCCATATCGTAGCAGATGTTCCATGATTCGGGTATTTTCCGCTTAAAATCCCACTGACCGCCGCCCTTGTCGGAGCGGTGATAATGACCGTGAGCATTGTTCCATAGGTTACTGTGACGTTCGGTTTTCCAGATGACCTGCGGGTCAGGGCGGATAAGGACGATATCCTTCCATTTTTCAAGCTTTTCGAAGCAGGTGCAGTCCTCCAGACGATAGTCCTTCCATTTGTCGGCAGCTCTCATTTATACGACCATTCCTTTCAGATTTATACATTCTCGTCAAAGGGGCAGCATTCGCGTATCTTGTCTGCGATAGCCACCGCCATATCGTTGATGATATCGAAGCGCTTGCCCTCTATCATTACGCGGATAAGAGGCTCGGTACCGCTTTCACGGACGAGAATCCTTCCGCTTGAAGCAAGCTTCTTCTGGTAAAGGGATATCATATCGCCTATCTCGTCGATATTCTTCCAGGCTTCCTTCCATTTGGGCTGTATCTTGACGTTTATCATCACCTGGGGGAATCTTTCCATAACAGAAGCAAGCTCGGATAAGCGCTTGCCGGTCCTGCGCATGATAGACAGCAGCTGAACAGCAGTGAGCTGACCGTCTCCGGTGGTAGCGTAATCACGGAAGATGATGTGTCCCGACTGTTCACCGCCTATGGAGTAACCGTCCTTTACCATTCTTTCGAGTATGTAGCGGTCACCCACCTTTGTGGTAACGACGTTGATGCCGTTCTCCTTGGCAAACTGTGAGAAGCCTATATTTGTCATGACCGAAACAACGGCAGTATTTCCGCTGAGAGCATCTCTCTCCGCCATATCCTTGGCAAAAATCGCGATGAGCTTATCTCCGTCCACAAGAGCGCCGTTTTCGTCCACTGCAAGGCAGCGGTCCGCGTCTCCGTCAAAGGCGATACCCACCTGACAGCGGTTCTCCTTTACAAATGCAGACAGATTATCCATATGAGTGGAGCCGCAATTTTCGTTGATATTTGTTCCGTCGGGGGAAGAGCTGAGCATGATGACCTGCGCTCCCCTGCGGCTGAAGATACGTTCCGCGGTAGCACTTGCGGAGCCGTTTGCACAGTCGATAGCTATCCTCATTCCGCCCAGGTCGTTGCTTACTGTAGATAAGATGTGCTTGCAGTAATCCTCGCATGCGTTTACGTCAACTGACAGTCTTCCCACATTTGCGCCGCCAGTCACCGCAGCGGATATCTTTTCTGGAGTATCCAGAACGAGAGCCTCAATTTCTTCCTCTATCTCGTCGGAGAGCTTGTAGCCAGTGCCAGAAAACAGCTTGATGCCGTTGAATTCCATACTGTTGTGGGAGGCGGATATCATAACACCTGCATCAGCGCCCCGCTCCTTAACGAGGTACGCAACCGCAGGAGTAGGGACCACTCCCAGAAGAACAGCATCAGCTCCTATAGATAGTATGCCCGCTGTGAGCGCAGATTCGAGAACGTCCGAGGAAATTCTCGTATCCTTTCCGATAACGATCTTAGCCTTATGCTTGCTTTTCTGTGTAAGTACCATTGCCGCAGCTCTGCCTATCTGCATGGCGAGCTCGCAGGTAAGTTCAGTTATTGCGACGCCTCTTGCGCCGTCTGTGCCGAATAATCTTCCCATAATTATCTCCAATCTATACTATATAATAAAGAAGTCAGTTCTGTTCAAAGAAGCTCTGCTGCTTAGGGTCGTCAGTGGATTTAGCGCTCCTTTCGGGCAGCGGATAGCCCATATGCTCGTAAGCGAGAGCTGTTGCGCAGCGTCCTCTCGGGGTGCGGGAAATAAATCCCAGCTGCATAAGATAGGGCTCGCAGACGTCCTCCAGGGTAACGGATTCCTCGCCGATAGCAGCTGCCAGCGTTTCCAGTCCCACAGGGCCTCCCGAATAGCCCTTTATCATCATTTCCAGCATACGCTTGTCAAGACTGTCGAGGCCTAAACTGTCTATTTCCATTCTATCCAGAGCAATCGCGGCGATATCACCGGTTATCCTTCCGTCACCGATGACCTCGGCGAAATCTCGCACTCGTTTCAGCAGTCGGTTAGCGATTCGGGGAGTACCTCTTGAACGCTTAGCAATCTCCGCAGCGCCGTTCTTGTCGCAGGCAACGCCGAGTATTGTCGCCGAGCGGAGTATTATCTCGCTCAGCTGTTCAAAGGAATACAGCTCCAGACGCTGAACCACGCCGAATCGGTCACGGAGCGGTGCGGAAAGCTGACCCGACCTTGTAGTTGCGCCGATAAGGGTGAACTTGTTGAGGTCCACACGCAGAGACCGCGCCGACGGACCTTTTCCGATGATGATATCCAGCGCAAAATCCTCCATTGCAGGATAGAGTATCTCCTCAATAGCCCGGGACATGCGGTGTATCTCGTCGATGAAGAGCACATCGTTCTCGTTCAGGTTAGTAAGCAGTGCTGCAAGGTCACCGGGCTTTTCAATAGCGGGGCCGCTGGTTATGCGGATATTTACGCCCATTTCCTTGGCAATAATGGCGGAAAGTGTAGTCTTTCCCAGTCCCGGAGGACCGTACAGCAGAACATGATCGAGAGGCTCTCCCCTGTTCTTGGCAGCCTGAATGTATATCCGCATATTTTCCTTGACCTTATCCTGACCGATATATTCGGAAAGGCTCTGAGGCCGCAGAGAATATTCAAAGCCCTCAGCTTCCATGGAAGTAAGCTCGGGAGAAACTATCCGTTCCTCAGAGCTTTCAAAATTCATTTCGCTTGTTTCAAGCAAAGGTATCGCTCCTTTACATTAGAAAAATTTTATATTCGGTGTAACATCGCCCAGTCTCGGCGGATAATATTCCAGTGTTTTCTTAGTAGCAACGGTGATAAGAGGAACTATCATTTCCTCATCGGTAAGACCTCCGCAGGCAGCCATGGGAGCGGTGCGGGGCTTTTCGTTGAGTGCCCTGAACCGCAGAGTCTTGTCGGAGATGCCGCAGGCAACGTAATCGCCTGTAAAATCGCTGACCTTCGGGTGAGTTGTGCCCTTGCCGTATATCCCCTTTTTCATTATTTCCTGTCCGGGGATAAGGGTGAAGCTGTCGCCGTACAGGTCAGTAAACAGCCGATAGAACTCGCCCCGTCTGTCCTGCTTTGTGAAGAAGCCCATTGCCCTGCCCTCGATATCGGGCGGCATAAACAGACAGTCCATAATATTCCGGTTCAGATTGACAGGTATCTCCTCGGAAATATCGGTCATACCATGTCCGGCAGATATAATAAACAGCGTATCAGTCAGCTTTTCGCAGCTCTGCTCAAGATTCGTATTAAATTCGGACAGGCAGCCGTACACCTCGTCGGAGAAGCAGCCGTGGAGCCTTGCCTGTTCGGCTATTTCGTTCCACTGAACAAAGGTGAAGGTATGCTGCTTTGTCTCGCAGATAAGGGATATGAGCTCAAACAGCTTTTTCTGAGTATCCGCAGTTTTATGGTAGTTCCCGTTTTCTGGGATAGGATAAGGGGACTGGGATATTGAGAAGGGCTGAACATTGGCTATCATTGACTTTTTTATATCGGGAAAAATGCTCTCGTGAGGCATGATGAACTGTGCCACGTTGGGCTGAGCCACCGACTGGCGGCTGTAGGAATCATAGTTATGGAAAACGCTGACAGTGCGGCAGAATTCCTTAAAGAAAAGATTGTGTCCCAGCCAGCCGTGCTCATTGGGGGAAAGTCCCGTTTCGGCGCTTATGTATGAGGCCGTCCGTGCCGACGGAAAAACCGATGTCACGGAGCCTATGCATCTCTGCCGCAGAAAATCCGCCATTGAAAGATTGCTTTCCAGCATATCCATTCCCATGCCGTTGAACATTATCAGCACAACATTTTTATAAAATCCGCCCAGCTGCCTGTCAAGCTCGGGTATAGTCGGATATGCCGCCGATGTGCGGTAATACTTCCGCAGCGACGAAATTATGTTAATTATGCAGTTGTCATAATCGGGATATGCCAGCA
>CAMEYZ010000174.1 GCA_945947715.1 uncultured Clostridia bacterium
GTGAGGAATGTGAGGCGGTCACTACCACTCTCAGACATTACTGCGAGCTTAACAATGAGCCGGACAGATTTCTTATCCATCATGGCAACCTATCCGCTGCTTATCGCGAGACTGCGGAGGCTGTTATGAAGGACGAAATGGAATATCAGACCACCGTCACTACTGCAACACTGGAGCTGGGCATCGACATCGGTCGGCTGGAGCGGGCTTTTCAGATAGATGCACCCTTTACGGTGTCGTCTTTCTTGCAGAGAATGGGACGGACCGGACGAAGAGGCGCGCCTCCTGAAATGTGGTTCGTGATGCGGGAGGAACAGCCTGAGGCACGGGCAATGATTGGTGAGACCGTTCCTTGGACGCTATTACAGGGCATCGCTCTGGTACAGGTCTACCTGGAAGAGCGCTGGGTGGAGCCTCCTAAGCTGGACCGGCTGCCCTACAGTCTGCTGTATCATCAGACCATGAGCACCCTTGCTTCCTGCGGGGAGATGACTCCTAAGGCACTGGCATCCTCCGTGCTTACGCTGAATTATTTCAAGCGCATCACCAAGGAGGACTATGTTACTCTTCTGCGGCATCTGGTGGAGATCGGTCACATCGAAAGGACCGAGAACGGCGGACTTATCGTGGGTCTCAACGGCGAGAGGATAACTAACTCCTTCAAATTTTACGCCGTTTTTAAGGAGAACGAGGAGTACACTGTTCGGTGCAGCTCCCATGAGCTGGGGACTATCGTGAAGCCGCCTCCGCCGGGGGAAAAAATCGCTATTGCAGGTCATGTGTGGGTGGTCGAAGAGGTGGACCACAAGCGGCATCTGGTGTACTGCGAGATGATAAAGGGCAGGGTTCCCGCTTATTTCGGGGATTGTCCCGGGGACATAAACACTAAGATACTTGAACGCATGAGGCAGGTGCTCTGCGAGGATACCGTTTATCCATATCTTATGAAAAACGCCGTGGCTCGGCTTGAGGTGGCACGTCACTCGGCTAAAAATTCAGGGTTTACAGATGAGCCGCTTATTAACATCGGTGGCGATATGTGGTGTCTTTTTCCTTGGCTGGGAAGCTATGCCTTTCTGGCGGCAGAGCGGTTCATCAAGCTTAAATGCGCGCCGCTGCTGGGACTTAAGGGCATGAATTCCTCACGGCCCTACTTTATCCAGTTCACCATGAAGGCGGACAAGTCGGAGTTTTTCCGCGTCGTTACCGAAATGGCAAGGCAGCCCATCGAACCTATGGAGCTTGTCTATCCCAAGGAGATACCCTACTTTGAAAAGTATGACGAGTTTATCCCCGTGGAGCTTATCAAAAAGGGCTTTGCTTACGGTATCCTCGATATTGAGGGCATGAGGGAACGGTTTCTGGAGTGGGAGAGATTTATTTGACAAATGAATAAAAAAATGATATAATTGAAAAAATCAATGAAATGGGGTATATAATGAAAAAACTGAAAATATTGGCTGCGGTGGGAATTACTGCTCTGTCGCTGCTGCTGACTGCATGCGGCTCGTCCTTTAACGAGGAGGAGCTCCCCTTAAGCTCTCAATATATCTACGGCACTCTTTCAAGCAAGGAAAAGGCTATTTATTCACGCATGTACAACGGTGTCACCAATTTTAAGCACAGCGTCCGCATCGGCAATCTTACCGACGAACAGTTCAATGATTTCTATCTGAAATTTTATTGCAGTGAAGCTGATCTCTTTTATCTCAACAGCGATATAAGATATAAAATGAACAGCGACGGCTATGTTGCGGAGTGCTACATGACCTACGACAATTTCGCTGATTCTACCGAATCCATGCGGGAACAGATTGATACGGCTCTTGATAATATCCTCAGTGGCCTGAACGACAGCATGTCCGACGCTGAAAAGCTGGAATATCTTCACGACTACATAATCGACAACACTACCTACGACGCAGAGGCTTACGACTGCGACAATGTTTACGGCGCAGTTATCAAGCACAGGACCCATTGTCAGGGCTTTTCTAAGACTATGTGCCTGCTCTGCGACAAGCTGGGGATGCCTTCGCTGCTGGTGACTGGAACTGCGGGCGGTCCTCATATGTGGAACATGGTTCAGGTGGACGGTGTGTGGTACAATCTGGACGTTACCTGGGACGACCCGGACTGCGGCAAGCGGAAATTTAATTACTATTTCCTTATCTCCGACAGCACTATCTCCGTAACTCACACAAAGGATACATATGTGAACTATCCTGCCGCTCCGGTGGATTATTGATATGAATACTGTGATATTCGATAACGACGGTCTGCTTATTGATTCTGAGCGTATTATCAATCGGGCACTTCTGTGGGCAGGCGAGACAATGGGGCTTGCTGATATGAATAATACTGCTCTCGCAATGGTTGGACGCACTCAGGCAAGCGCAAGGCTCCTATGCACCGAAAAATATGGCGCGGATTTTGATTACGACCGTCTCTGTGATTTAAAGCACGAATACATCGACGGGGTCCTTACTGACGGATATTTTCCCGCTAAATATGGCGCGTTGGAAATTACCCGGCAGCTAAAGGATAACGGCTTTCACATAGCGGTGGCTTCCTCCTCACGGCGAGGCTACGTTGAAGAGGAGCTAAAATACACAGGGCTTTTCGATTTATTCGAAGTCATTCTCTGCGGCGATAATGTTACAAAAAGCAAGCCGGACCCGCAGATTTTTCTTACAGCTGCCGAAAGGCTGGGAGTATCTCCCTCTGATTGTTACGTTCTGGAGGACAGCTACAACGGCATCAGAGCTGCTCATGCTGCGGGAATGAAGCCGATAATGGTTCCTGACCTGCTTCCTGCCGACGACGAAATGAAGCGATTAGCTGTTTACATCGCCGATGATCTTATTTCGGCAGGGGAGTTTATTCTCGGACAAAATCCATGAAACATTTCGCTGAGCGGGACAGCTCTCCCTTCGTTGGCACTGCAAAGCCTACCTCACGGCTATTTGGGGTTTTTTGCAGATGAATCTCCGCAAGCCTGCCGCTATTGATATCATCTTTTACAAAGCTTTTTATCACGCAGGCTATCCCAAGTCCTGTAAGGGCAAATTCTATAAGCATATCCATGCCGCTGACCTCGATTATCCCCGAGCGTTCGGCGGCTATTTTGTTTTCCTTGAAAAAGCGGTCGATATGACGTCGGGTGCCGTTTGTTTTGTCAAGGAGCATGATTCCTCCCGCACGTTCGATAAGTTCGCCGAATTCTCCTGAGGACAGCGCTTTTCCCCTTTCATAGCCTATCCCGCTTAAAAAGGACGGTGCTGCTACGAAGGTGTCACGTATCTCTCCCAGCGAGTAAAAGCTGATATCTGCCGGCGCCGAGGGACGCACCATAAGGGCTGCGTCAATGGCTCCGCTTTCGAGAAGCTCTCCTGTGAGCCGCGAGGAACGACATTCTATGGTTATCTTTATTTTCGGGTGCTCTGCTGCAAAGCCCTTCAGATAGGGCAGCAGCATATTCTTGCACAGTACGGCGCTGGTGCCTATCCGCAGATGTCCCGAATCGCTTTCGGTAAGCTCTCTTATCCTCTCCTCGGCAGTGCTTATCTCCGCAAAGGCGTTCTTTAAGTGTCCGTACAGCAGCTCGCCCTCTTCGGTGAGAGTAACTCCGCGGTGCTCCCGGCGGAAGAGCTTCGTTCCCAGGCCTTCCTCCAGCGAATGAACGGCTCGGCTTATGGCAGGCTGGCTTATGTACAGCTTTTCCGCTGCCTTTGATATGCTCCCGCACTGGGCAGCTGCGTAAAATATCCGGTATTGATTCAGTGAGACCTCCGTTAACATACTTACACTTCCTTTCAGTTTGGTCCATACATTATTATACCAATTTTGCATTGATAAGTCAACAGATATATAACTTTTTGTTATATTAAATATCAGATATATGTATTTGCATTATGTCAGATACTGTGATATAATGTAATTATTCCAATAAAACGAAAGGGAGTATTAAAATGGGTATGACTATGACTCAGAAAATTCTTGCGGCTCATGCAGGGCTCGAATCAGTGACCGCAGGACAGCTTATCAAATGCAAGCTGGATATGGTTCTCGGAAACGACGTTACTACGCCTGTTGCTGTGAACGAATTTAACAAGTACGGATTCTCGGAGGTCTTCGACAAGGACAAGATATCTCTTGTAATGGACCACTTCACCCCCAACAAGGATATCAAATCCGCTGAGCATACAAAGCAGTGCCGCATGTTCGCCGACAAGTACGATATCACTCACTACTACGACGTTGGCGATATGGGCATCGAGCATGCGCTTCTTCCTGAAAAAGGCATCGTTGCTTCCGGCGACTGCATCATCGGCGCGGACAGCCACACCTGCACCTACGGCGCTCTCGGTGCATTCTCAACAGGCGTGGGCTCTACCGATATGGCTGCTGGCATGGCTACCGGCGAGGCCTGGTTTAAGGTGCCTTCGGCTATCAAGTTCAATCTTACAGGCAAGCTTAACAAGTATGTTATGGGCAAGGACGTTATCCTCCACATTATCGGCATGATAGGCGTTGACGGCGCTCTTTACAAGTCTATGGAGTTCTCCGGCGAGGGTCTTTCCAGTCTTTCTATGGACGCAAGACTTTCTATGGCTAACATGGCTATCGAGGCCGGCGCTAAGAACGGTATCTTCGCTGTGGACGACATCACCCGCGAATATCAGAAGGGTAGAGTCAACAGAGCATACACCGTTTACGAGGCGGCCCCTGATGCTGAGTATGGGGC
>CAMEYZ010000175.1 GCA_945947715.1 uncultured Clostridia bacterium
AAATATCCGCCTGAAGGTTCCCGCCGCTTCAAAGCTCCAGTTCAACAAGAGAAGATGGCTCCCTAACGGAAGAAATCTAAAGCTGAACACCTACGACAAGGAGTACGTAAACAACGGCAAGCGCCCTGTTCTGTCGGATATATGCAACGACATGTACGTGGGCTCGACTATTGAACACAACGGCACTCAGTTCCGCGGAACTATTATGACAGACACTGCAAGCGGAAGGTCCATACTTAACGAGGTTGACGAAAACTATAAATTCTGGATAGTATGGAACGACAAGGGATTTAAGAATTATTTCTGCGCCGAGCCTATGACTGCACAGGTCAACGCACCTAATCTTGATATGCCCACCGAAAAAAGCGGATATGCGGAGATCGGACCCGGTGAATCCTATTCTGCATGGCAGAGATTTTTCACCGAAGCCTGAACATCCCATTCAGACCGTTATCCGTAAGCACGGAGACCCGGTGCCAATAATATTCAAATACAAAGGAGTTACATAGAATGGCGACTTGTAAAAGCTGCGGAGCAGAACTGAAACCTAATGCGAAATTTTGTCCCGAATGCGGTACTGTGATCGAAGAAGCCACAGTTCTTGAAAAGGAAGATGCAAAACCCGCAGAAGCGGAAGCTGCTTCCACCCCCGATACAGCAGAAAAGGCTGCTGAAATAAAATCGGAGAAGCCTGCAGAGCAGAAAGCTCCCGAAACAGAAAAAAAAGCTGAGGATGAAATCGAAAAGACTATCGAGGCTGCAGCAGAAGCAGCTGCCGAGCTTCCTCAGGTCAAGGAAATCAGCATCATAAAGCCAAAGGATATTTCGGTCTTAAAGCCGAAAAGGACGGATATAATCCAGAAAAAGCCCACAGCTCCCCCGCCTGCTCCGATTCCGACGGCAGCAGCTGCAAAGGCTGCGGAAATCACAGCAAAACAGGAGCAGGAGGCTGACAAGCCCGAAGAAAAAGTCTCTCATAAAAGGATTATCCCAGATGTGGAGCTACCTGAAGAGCCTAAAATGCCTGAATCATCCGATGATACTCCCCTTCCTGTAGTCTCCTCCTTTATGAGCAAGAGAGAAGATGATTTCGGCAAGGATTTCTATTCGGACAACAGCATAAAAAACAAGCCCTCTGTAAATACAAAACCGGAAGAGCCAAAACCTGCAGAAATCGCTCCGAAAAAGGAAGCTGCTCCCGCTGCAGAGCATGAAAAGAAGAAAAAATCCCCTGTGGGCGCTATCATCGCAATTATCGTAATTATCGCAGCGGCAGGAGCAGGATTTTATCTGTATACACAGGGCTATTTCGGCGGCTCAAAAGGCTCTGATACTCAGCCTGTTGCCGAAACAACAGTTTATCCCGCTTCTGAAAGCGAAAGCTTATCCGATACTGTTTCTGAAACAGACACTGAGTCCTCCGAAAGCACAGACGATTCCTCAACAGCTGATTCCTCAGCAACATCGCCTGTTTCTTCCGAAACATCAGCCTCCTCGGAAAGCATAACCGATACCTCGCCTGCTTCCGATACCAATGCTTCACCGGCAGCAGGAGAGCTCTCCGACCTGGCTCTCACATTCACACATACTCAGTCGGTTGGCGGAAGCGAAATACTGAACTATTCATTTGCGAACAACTCTGACAGCTTCAGCATTTCAAACATGACCGACACCTCACAGCTTATCGTGGATTTCGTCTCCTCGGTAGAGACAGGAAATAATGTGAGCCCCGTAAATATGTATATTTCTGACGGGACCTCAAAGGAAGCAGTGTCACCGTCATCGGTCACAGAAAATCAGGTCACATATGATTACTCAATTATCCGAGAAACTGCCGAAGCAGTTGGATATGCCGACGGTATTAACAGCATCGTTTCCATATCCTTTTCAGGAGTAGGCTTTCCTGTTGACATCAATTCAATAGTTGTAACAAATTACATATCATAAAAAATGCACAGTCAGCGATAAGTTGACTGTGTTTTTATATACAAAAAAACTGCCGCACATAAAGCACGGCAGTTAGTATATATCTGAATTATTCTGCGACTTCGCTCTCTTCAACGGTATCAGTGGAAGCAGCTACTGCATGACCGAACGAATACTGATTTCCTTCAGAATAATATTCATCAGCGATAGCCTGATTGATCTGACTGTAGCTGTCAAGGCCAACGTTTCCGACGAACATACCCATAAAGAAGCAGATTATGAAGCCTGCCACAAGCACGCATATAGGAATATCCATTATAGACACAGGTGCGTCGCTGAAGGTATTTTCCTTAAGGGATTTGTTCAGCAGACGAGCAACTACGATAAGAGCTATATCTACAACAAGAAGAACACCAAGTGCAACAATGTACGTTGTAAGAGGAGCCTTTACCTCAAGAGCTTCCGGGTCGTCAGGCTTGTAGTAAACACTGATCTTGTCGCCGAATTTAGCCTCGCCATAGTACGGAATGACCTGGTTGCCCATATACATATCCTTATTATAAGCTACGTACTTACCATTCTGTATGTATGTCACCTTACCGAAGTAGAATACCTTCTGGTCGCTTTCGAGTGTACTTGTATCCTTTACGACTGAGGTTATCATAAGGTCGGCATTATTCCAGGACGTGGAAATTATGTTATTCATCTTTGAGAACCTGCTCAGAGTCATTTCCAGATGAAAGACAGCCATACTGATAAGTATACTCAGCACACAGAGAAGAATGCAGGATATAATATAGCGTTTCTTTATTTTCATATATACTACTCCCTTTTAAATTTTTTCCTGATATTAATAGTATATATCAATAACATTAAATTGTCAATAGATTGTATGAAAATTATATCTATTTGTTTATTTTACTAAAAAACCCCGAGCATTTTTCGTCATATTTTTTTGATGAATAGGCTGATATTTCTCTGCATATATTTTACAGATACGGTCTGACTCTTAGAGCATACCGCGATGAACAATAAAAACCAACATATGTATCGAAATGGAGCTGCAATGAAAAAACAGGGATTTATTTACGGTTCTGTTATTCTAGCGGCATCGGCTGTTATAACCAAGCTGATAGGCGCTTTTTTTCGTATTCCACTGGCAGGGCTGCTGGGTGGAACAGGCATGGGATACTTTTCCTGCGCTTATGGGATATTTCTGCCCATATACGCAGTAACTGCTGCGGGGCTTCCTGCTGCCGCCGCATGCATCACAGCACGTGATATCGCCGCAAACGGCGGAGCCTCTCTCAAAAGGATAAAGCGCACTGCTCTGCTGCTTTTCACCGCTGCTGGACTGGCAGGCATGCTGATAATTATGGCAGCTGCTCTCCCCTTCTGCAGATATGCCGCCCATGACGATGCTGCACTGCCTTCGGTGATAATGATAGCTCCTGCTGTGCTTTTCGGCTGTCCATGCGCCGTTCTGCGGGGCTTTTACGAGGGCAGGCGTAACATGTATCCCACAGCGCTGTCACAGGTCGCAGAGGCTCTGACAAAGCTTGCGGCGGGTCTCTGCGGAGCTTATGCTGTTATGAAGCTGTTTTACGAGGACCCCGAGCTTTTCTGCCGAATCACCGGAACGACACTGCGCTCCGAGGAGCTTGCGCTGTCCTATGCTTCCGCTGCAGCCTGCGGAGGAATATCCATGTCAGTGCTGGCAGGACTGATATTCATGGTTATATACGATATCGCAAACGGAAGGAGATCCACACGTGAGGTCACGGGAAGCGGCAGCATTATGTCCGTCGAAAAAACAGTCAGAGATCTTACAGCGATAGCTGTTCCGGGGGCTATATGTGCTCTGGTAACGAACATAACCTCTATGATAGACCTGGCCACAATTATGAACTCCCTCGAAACAGCCTATGACCGTGACCCTTCTGTTTTTGTGCAGTATGGGCTTCCTCGCTCGGAGATACCTAACTTTATATACGGCAGCTTTTCGGGGCTTGCGATAACTGTGTTCAATCTCATTCCGTCGATAACAAACATGTTCGGACGGGGCATACTCCCCCTTGCTTCCGAGGCCTATGGAAACGGCGACAAAAAGGCTCTGGCAAAATGCTCCGAGGACGTGATATTCGCCGCAGGAGCAATTTCAATACCCTGCGGCATCGGAATAACCGTCCTTGCACGGCCTATACTTTCGCTGCTTTTCTCGGACAGTCCCTCGGAGATAAACGCCGCAGCTCCGTCATTGTCGGCAATGGGCATTGGGATAATATTCCTGTGCATATCCGCCGCAATATTCCCGGTATTTCAGGCGACAGGCAGACAGGATATCCCCGTAAAGCTCATGGCAGCAGGCGCTGCGGTAAAGGCTGTGGGAAATATACTGCTTGTTCCGATACCGAAGCTCAATGCTGTAGGAGCGGCGATATCGACCGATGTCAGCTATTTTGTGGTATGCTTTGCAGCACTGATTCTCCTTAAAAGGATAACGGAATGCAGTCTGAAAAGCATTTTCAGCATCTGCGGGAAGCTTTTTTTTGCAGGGTTACTCTGCGGAGCAGGTGCATATCTGTCCTATGAAATGCTCAGATACCGCATCGACAGTGAAGTGAAAACCCTGATTGCGGTCTGCTTTGGGGCTGTTATTTACATAATAAGCACATATTTTGAGGGCTTATTTGACAAAAGTACGTTAAAAATGCTGATTTCTCAAAAAAATTAAAAAAAGACTTGAAATTTTGACAAATATGGGTTAATATATTATATATGGAGTCAAATGACGTAAAACGGCTTCTGTATTACCTAA
>CAMEYZ010000176.1 GCA_945947715.1 uncultured Clostridia bacterium
GCGACCACCGAGATCTACACTCTTTCCCTACACGACGCTCTTCCGATCTGATGAAAATATCAGATCTGTTGAAAAATAACACCGGAGCTGAGCTGTTGTGGTATGAAAAGCCTGCTGCGGAATGGAACGATGCTCTGCCTGTGGGAAACGGAAAGCTGGGCGGAATGGTCTTTGGAGAGCCTGCGAGTGAACTTATCCAGCTTAACGAGGATTCTCTCTGGTCGGGTGATTTCCGCAAGCGGGACAATCCCAACGCCTTCCCGAACCTCGAAAAGGTGAGGAAGCTTATCGCCGGGGGACATGCTCCCGAAGCGGAAAAGCTCATCGAGGAGACCTTCTACGGCCGAAATGAGCAGATGCGACATTATCTTCCTTTGGGAGATATCCATATCAATATGCCCGTGGTTGAATACTCCGATTATGTGCGGGGACTTCATCTTGAAACGGGCACAGCCTTTACAGAGTTTGTTTCGGAGGGTGTGCGCTTTTCCCGTGAAGTATTCGCTTCCTTCCCCGACGATGTCATGGTGATAAGATACTACTCTGACAAGCCGGGCAGCATCAGCCTGAAGGCTGACCTTAACGGCAGAGATGATAATTACGACAGAAATGATGGCTATGACAGCAATACAATAATTTTCACCGTGAGCGACGGTATCCCCTATGCCTGTGCTGCGGGAATATACTCCGAGGACGGCAGGGCATATGCGGATTATAATATCCTCACCGCCGAGGGCTGCTCGGAGGTGTATATCATTCTTGCCTGCGAAAGCGCATTTCGCAGCGGAAACTATCTCGATACGGCGATAAACCGCGTTCACACAGCTGCTCGGAAAATAAAGAGCCTTTATGCACGCAGTACCGCGGATTTTTCAAAGCTATATAATAGATGCAGCGTTACCCTCTGCGACAACAGCGAAGGTATATCCTCTGCCTCCACAGACAAGCGCCTCGAAAATATCCGAAACGGCGGGAAGGACAACAAGCTTGCCGAGCTTTACTATAATTTTTCAAAATATCTTATGATAGCAGGCTCCCGCGAAGGCTCGCTTCCGCTGAATCTGCAGGGCATATGGAACAAGGATATGTGGCCTGCATGGGGCGGCAAATTCACCGTGAATATCAATACCGAGATGAACTACTGGGCTGCGGAGGCTCAGGGTCTGGGCAGCTGCTGCGAGCCGCTGTTTGACCACATCGAACGCATGCGAGAGCATGGCCGCGTTACTGCATGGGAAATGTATCACTGCGGCGGAGCGGTATGTCATCACAACACCGATATCTGGGGCGACTGCGCTCCGCAGGACAGGTGGATGCCCGCGACTATCTGGTGCATGGGCCTGGCATGGCTCTGTCTGCACATCTTTGAGCATTACCGCTTCACCATGGACAAGGACTTCCTCGCTGAAAAGTACGACACTCTCTGCGAAGCTGCGGAATTTTTCGTGGATTATCTTATCGACGACGGTAACGGACATCTGGTGACCTCTCCGTCGGTTTCGCCTGAAAATACCTATGTTACAAAATCCGGCGAAAAGGGCTCTATCTGTCAGGGGCCTTCCATGGACAGTCAGATACTATACACCCTGTTCACCGATATTATCGAAGCTGCGGACATAATCGGTGCGGACAACAGGGAGCTTGTCGGAAAGCTTAAGGATATCCGTGAAAAGCTTCCTAAGCCGAAAATAGGGAAGTATGGACAGATAATGGAATGGGCGGAGGATTACGATGAGGTTGAGCCCGGTCACAGGCACATCTCACAGCTTTTCGCACTTTATCCGGGCGAGATGATAACTCCCGAAGCTACTCCCGAGCTTGCACAGGCAGCACAGGCTACCATTGAACGGAGATTATCTCATGGCGGCGGTCATACAGGCTGGTCCAGAGCTTGGATAATCAATATGTGGGCAAGGCTTCATAACGGCGAAAAGGTGGGCGAGAATATTACCGCGCTGCTTTCCTATTCCACAGCTATCAGTATGCTGGATATGCATCCCCCCTTCCAGATAGACGGAAATTTCGGCGGAGGCGCTGGCATTGCCGAAGCGATAATGCAGAGCCACAGCGGCGAGATAAAGCTCATCCCAGCAATTCCCGCCGACTGGAGCAGCGGCAGCGTATCTGCCATGAGAGCAAGAGGCGGCTTTGAGGTCTCCTTCAAATGGCAGGAGGGCAGAGCCACCGAAGGCATAATAGTGAGCAATTCAGGTGAGGTTTGCCGTATCCGCGGAAAGTATTTCATTACGGAAAACGGACAGCCCGTCAACATGACCTATGAAAATGGCGTCACGATATTTGATACCATATCCGGAAGAACCTATAAAATTGAAAGCTTAGCATAAAAAAACTCCCCGAAACGCTTTGTTTCGGGGAGTTGATGTTTAAGAAAAAGAATTACTTCTTATATGTGATATCATAGTGAACAACATAGGAACCGCCTGTAACGGACTTGTACTGTACCTTTACGGAGGAAACGTTGCTGCTCAGGCTCTTTGCATAGGACTGGAGCTTGCTCTGATAGCTGGAGCTTGTGAGGGTGTCATATGCGGACTTGCTGGATACTCTGATCTCTGCCACGTTGGACTTAGCAGCAACAGCCTTCTTAACCTGTGCCTTAAGGCCGGTGTAGCCCTTTGAAGCGGAGCTGTAGTTCAGACCGTTCTTGATGAAGTAGTTGTACTTTGTCTTTGTGCAGGAGGGAGGAGTAAAGAGCTTAACCTTTGTTCCGTTTGCACGGGTAACGATGTTGGTGTTAAAGTGAGAGGAATTCTTTATCCATGAGTCGGGAACCAGGAAGAACATATAGGAGATGTAGCTGCTTCCGAAGCTGTTCTTGGGGTCGCCCCATGTGGGGTCGAGGTTATAATAACCGTCGCCGCACTTTACAACGGTCCATGCGTGAGACTCGCCCGACTTGTTGGTACCTGTAACGACCATGCACTCAATTCCTGCCAGATCGCAGAGATACTGCATTGTCTTTGCATAGCCTGCGCACTGAAGAGTTTCCTTCTTGGTAAAGCCTGCATAGATAGTGGAGTTATAGCTGTCGCCGTTATCCTCCAGCAGGAAGTCGTTATTGAGAACGATATAATCGTAGAATACCTTAAGCTTGTTGAAAGTAGAGCTGCACTTCTTAGCCTTTGCCATAACAGATGATATCTGCTTGTTCATAGCTGTCTGCATTTTTTCGATTTCTTCGAGGTCGTTTGTCTTATATCTGATGAAAAGATAATTAGAGCTTGTGGTGTAGCTGGAGCCCATCCAGAAGAGCTGAGGCTCCTCATTGAATACCAGAGAATAAACCTTCATTACCTGATTATCAGTGATACCGCTGGGAAGCTCAACAACAGGCTCCAGATCCTTTACAGCAGCAACAATGCTCTTGTAGAGGGTCTTTTCCTTAGAGGAGAGAGTCTTGTAAGCGTATCTTGAGGTATAAACTGTCTTGTAGCCCGAGCTTTTGATAATGGAGTCGGTCTTGTAGGTGGTTGCAGCAGCTGTAGAAGCAGCTACGGTCGCTGTAGATACAGTAGTATCGGCTGCAGTGGCGGGGATAGACGCAGGGATAGTCGCAGCGATAGCCAAAGCAAGAGCTACGCTTGTGATCTTTGCTGATTTCATGTTGATAACATCCTTTCAATTTGTTTTATCTGTGTACGTATGATAAATAAGAAACAGCCTTCTTATTTTTTACAGGTTTATTATAACATGATTTAGAAAAAACGTCAATAGAATAAGGGTAATATATCAAAAATTTTGTATAGCTGAACAAAATGCCGTTAAAAAAGGGAGCTTTTAACGGCATTTTTATTATATTGCAATAATTTGTTGTTCAGCTTATCAGTCTGCGCGGTTTTCTTTTATGTAGTTATCGAAGGTCCTAAGAGCGATATCATAGTTTTCTTCCATTTCCTTTATGCTCGTACCTATGAGCTTCTGGGGAGTTCTGAATGAGATATACAGGTCCTCGCGGAGCTCCTCATAGCCCATAGCCTGTGCGAGAGTAGTGCCTGTAATTTTGTAACCAAAGCTTGTGGCGTTCTCGTCGTCGGGGTAGAGCTCGGTCATATCCTGCAGCAGACCATTGCCATATATGCCCATTTCCTTATATACCCGTTCGGTACCGATGACCATGATGACTTCTCCTGCCTGAAACTCTGCAACAAGCTTAGTGCGGTAGGACTGATTCAGCTGCATATTTGCGGCATTATCGTCGTCAAGCTCCTCTGGGACATAGAACATCTTTACCATGACTTCTCCGTCCTGGTTGGCGTCCTCGCAGTAGGGCTCAAGGACATTTGCGGCGTCGTCGCAGAGGTATTCCATATTCGGATCATTATCTATGTAGAGTATAGTCATATCAGGCCGGTCAGCGGAAACGATAGAGTACACAATAAACACCACCAGCGCCGCAAAGCACAGTCCGAACAGAATATACGCCTTATCGTGGTAGAAGATATTTCCTATCTTCTGCCAGATGGTGTAGTGCTTTTCGACCTTTTCTTCCCGAGGGATATCCTCGTCGGAGATAACGCCCTCCTTAAGCTTTATCAGTTCGATTCTATCCTTTTTGAGCTGTTCCTCGTAAGCTTTTTTCTGTTCCACTTCACGCTGACGGCGCTGTTCAGCCTTACGCTCTTCCTCCTGACGGTCCTTTTCGTCCACCTCACGGATAACGTCCATCAAGGTCTTTTCCTTTTTTTTCTTACCCATAGGATATTCCTTTCATA
>CAMEYZ010000177.1 GCA_945947715.1 uncultured Clostridia bacterium
GTGTCGGAAACGATGGCTGCGCCTTTAATCAGCGCTTCCTTAATTCACCAAATCCTGCATACGGCATAAAATATAATAACGCAGCAATGCGTGGGAAAACAACGAATCACTAAGGAGCTGCTTATGTATAACAATAATTCAAACAGAAACTCCTCCCGATGCAGGGACATGATAGTACCCGTGGGGGAATTTCCCGAACATACTCCCATTGGCATGGCTTACGTGCCATTTCAGCAGTGGGAGGAGCCCTATCCCGAAAATAAAGCTTTGGAGGAAGGGACTATTTTCCCGTCTCTTAACCTCAGATTTTACGGAAGAAAAATCAGCGATTGATTGGAGATATCTACCATGCAGAATAACAACAATCTGCTGACAGCCATACAGATGTATGACTTCTATCTGTATGAGCTGCAGCTTTATCTTGATACCCACCCCACCTGCCGCAGAGCTCTTGCGGCATTCAACAAATACCGCAAACTGCGCAGCGAAGCATATGAGCTTTATGCAAAGAAATACGGTCCGCTGACACCCTCTCAGTCAGCCTCCGAGGACTGCTTTGAATGGGCAGAGGGCCCTTGGCCATGGGAAAGGAGTGACAGCTGATGTTCGCATATGAGAAAAAGCTGCAGTATCCGGTTTCCATTAAGCGGCCTAATGCTAAGCTGGCAAAAGCTGTGATTAGTCAATTGGGAGGTCCTGACGGAGAGCTCGGAGCATCACTCCGCTACCTCTGCCAGAGATATACAGCACCCTATTCACAGGTCAAGGGTCTGCTCACTGACATAGGCGTGGAAGAATTATCTCACAATGTATGGAAATGATTCTCAAAAAAGAAACTCGACAGAAATATCTATCGGCGGCGATGAGTATTTCCCATTCCCCTGCTCACGATAATACACTATCCGTCTGACAGCTGCCTTGTACAGCCTGTTCTTATCTTCAGGAGATTCACATAGCTCCACTGCTTCGGCAGGAGCGCAGAGCTTTTCAGCTTCCGTAGGACATGGCTTCTGAGCCTGCTTTTCAATGTCGTTAATATGTTCCTTCGCTGATATGATATCCTCTTCGAGCTTATCCAGTCGGACTTTAAAGATATCCGGTGCATATACCCCCGTTTCCAGCAGTTCATACAGGTTCTCCCGTCTTGCTTCAAGCCGTGCCAGAGCTGATTTTGCCATCTTGAGTTCTGTACAGAGCCTCTTCTGACGATACTCCTCGGCTTGCTTATCTCCATAAAAGGAATATCCCATATACGCCTGTGACATTGCCTCTGCAATTGCTCTTGTCAGAACATCTTCGGTGGTCCCTCTGCAGCGACAGCCATGGGTCACACATATCAGACGACGTTCTCCGCCCTTATAGCTTCGAACTATCATTGAATGACCGCACTCTCCGCATACCACAAGCCCTGCCAGCGGATTTGACAGCGGTCTGTCCCGATAAGACGGAGACTTTTTTACAGCTATCAAATTGGCCCTTTCCCACAGCTCCTCCGACACTATCGGCTCATGGAGTCCCAGAACAACTATCAGCTCCTTTGATGCACCTGTTCTCCTATTAGACTGACAGCGGTTATTCCAGCGCACACAGCCCTTATATACCGGATTTTCTATCATATCACGAATAGTAGCATACTGCCACTTGGCGCCCTTTCGCGTGGGTATGCAGCTATCGTTGAGAGCATTTGCCAATTCCGTTATGCTTTTTCCTGCAGCGCGGCTCTCAAAGATATATCTGACAGTCTCCGCTTCATCGGGAACTATCTTCAAGGAATATTTCCCGTCGTCACGACGATGTTTTTCATAGCCATAGGGCGGGATATTCCCGATAAAGCAGCCCTCCCTAACTGCTGCGATGCGTCCCGCTTCCATTCGACGGCGTATTGTCTTATATTCTCGGCGGGACATGAATAGTGAAAACTCGAAGTATTCCTGATCAAATTCATCCGAGGGGTCATAGGTCTTTATGGGCGTGATTATGACAGTCCCGCTGCTTGTGAAGGCGTTCGACACTATCCCCTGATCCAGTGTATTCCCACGGGCAAGACGCTCCACCTCCATTACAAGAACGCCCTCCCACTGCCCCCTGACGACCTCTTCAAGAAGCCTCTGCATCTGTGGACGAGCAGCAATAGATTCCCCCGAAACTATCTCACGGTATATTCCGCCGATATCGAGAGACCTCCGCTTTGCAAGGGCAAGCAGTGTTTCTTCATGCCGTGCAAGGGTCTCGCCCTCTCCGCGGGCCTCTGCTTCAAGATCAGCCCGGCTTTTTCTAAGGTATATAAGATATGGCATAATTTCTCCCTTTCGGTCATATTTGTCCGATTTTGAACGATTTTTATACAATTTTTCTAAAAATATATTGACATTTGGAAATTAATGTGATATACTAAAAATGTAAATTATTTCAAGCGTAATTTACAACTTATGAACAGCTCATTCAGCTTCTTACACCTGTGCTGAAGGAGCTGTTCTTTTTTGTCCGAAAAATATCATCTTAGCTATCATTATTCAGTGTTTTCCGCCGATATTCTGCATTCTGCTATAGGAATAATAATCCGACGAAAAGCAGCATAGTATCTCAAGAGGTGATTTTATGAGCAAAGAGACCAAGACTGCTCCTTTCGACGGAAAAACTGAGGGAAGCTGTACAATGACCACTCGCGGGATAACAGTAAATGTAAGCTATACTCGTCCCGACCCAGGCAGTGACAATTCCAAAGCTGCCGCTAAGCAGTTTTACTGCGCATTTTATGAGCTTTCCGGCAAGTGTCAGACAGCTTCTTCAAAGACAGGAAAATAATTATTTCCATATTTTATGTGATACTGAATTATCCCACGTGGAAATGATATCGGCAATAGTTTACCAGCTGACCCGTGATCTCTCCATTGATGAGATAAAAAAGAGCGGCTTTGATACCTACTTTGTTGATCATACAACGGGAATATATCCCATTGCCGCTTCTGGCGTGCCGTTTTCGGCATCAACGTTTCAGGTTTGCGGCGATATCTTAACCGATCTTACCGAGGATATGGCAGCAGAGGGTGCCGGTCGGTTGGGGCAACCATTTTGCTCCGAAAATCAGCTGATGAAAAGCTGCATCGCTTCTCCTTCAGGAGGTCACAGACAAAAAAGAACGGCAGGTCACCCCGCCGTTCTTATATCAAATTCAAGTATTATCAGACATTCTGCATTTCATCAATTTCCTCGGTCGGCACCTTTTCTTCGGACAACTCGGGAGCCGCCGCTTCCCTGACATCGGCAACATCAGCAGCCTTAGCTGCATTTTCTGCAGCTCCGATACCTGCACCGATAGCCCTGCCAGTAAGAACACTGCCCACAAGGTCCTTGAGAGAGATTCCCATTCCGTCAAGAAGTCCGCTGGATATCTGAGTAGTCGAAGCAGTTATATCGCTGACCAGCTTGGCAGTATTTCCCTCGCCGTACATTGTAATAGTGTCGATGTTTGTAAGAGGCTCTGCCACTGCCCTTGCTATCTCGGGCAGCTTTTCAAAATACATCTGCAGAATAGCTGCTTCCTGCATCTTCTGCATAGCTTCGGCCTTCTTGTCAAGGCCCTCTGCTTCTGCAAGAGCCTTTGCTCTGACAGCTTCTGCTTCGGCGACGCCCTTCGCTCTTATACCTTCAGCCTCCTGCTCGGCAGCATACTTTGCTGCTTCTGCCTTTGCCCTCTGAGCCTTTGCCTCCTGCTCTGCCATGTAGTACATAGCTTCGGCTTCCTTCTGCTTAACGGCAAGCTCGGCTTCGGCGTTCTGGATATCCTCATACTTCTTTGCTTCGGCGTCCTTCTGTCTGGTATAGAGGTCTGCATCGGCTCTCTGCTCCTGTTCGAACTTCTTTGCCTCTGCCTGCTTTTTGACCTCCGCATCAAGACGTCTTTCCTGAATAGCGATCTTCTGGGTCTCCAGCTCAACTTCCTTTTCCTGCCTTGCGATATTTGCGTTGGCAGTAGTTATCTCGATCTGTTTGCGCTGTTCCTCTTCCTGAATCTTATATGCTGCATCGGCTTCCGCCTTCTTGATATCGGAAAGCTTCTTAAGCTCTGCCTGCTTGATAGCAAGGTCATTGTTCTTCATTGCTATTTCAAGGCTTGCAGCCACCTGCGCATCGTTTGACTGCTTGTCGGCTTCTGCCTTTGCGACCGCAACATCACGGTCTGCGATAGCACGTGCAATTGATGCGTCCTTCTGAATCTTGGAAATGTTGTCGATACCGAGGTTATCAATAACTCCCTGGGAATCCGTAAAGTTCTGCACATTGAAGGATACAACGTCAAGTCCCATTTTTGCAAGGTCCGGCGCAGCATTTTCCTTGACCTTGTCGGCAAACTTCTGACGATTGGATACCATATCCCGAAGCTCCATTGTGCCGACGATCTCTCTCATATTTCCTTCGAGCACTTCCCTTGCAACACCGACGATATATACCTTATCCTTATTGAGGAAGTTCTGCTGTGCAAGCTCCATTCCTTCTTCGCTCAGAGAAACCTTTACGTTAACAGCCGCATCGACCATGATATTGATATAATCAGCGGTAGGAACTGCGGACGCAGTCTTGACATCAACCGACATAAGGCTCAAATCAAGCTTATCAAGTCTTTCGAAGAAGGGTATCTTTATCGACGCCTTTCCGATAACTACTCTTGCTTTTTTGC
>CAMEYZ010000178.1 GCA_945947715.1 uncultured Clostridia bacterium
TAAGCGCTTTGAAGTCAGCGCTCCTGAGGGAGTATATGACCTGTACGAGAGCGACTCTGATGACGAGGTCGAGATCGAGCTGGTGAAAATGTCAGAGGCGGCTTTCGGAAAGGTGGGCATCGTGGAGTTTATTTCCGACAGCGATATCCCGCCTGTGCCCACAGAAAAGAAAAAGCTGAAGCTGGAATTCGTGGGAGATTCGCTCACCTGCGGCTACGGCATAGAGGGAAAAAATGGCGTTGATACGTTCAATACCCGTCAGGAAAATCCCTATAAGGCATATGCTGCTCAGACCGCAAGAAAGCTGAATGCGGACTTCAATCTTATCTCATGGAGTGGAATCGGTATCCTTTCCTCATGGGTGGACGAGAATGCTGCAGAGCCGCTGACAAACTGGCTTTCACCGGTGCTCTATCCCTGCACAGATGCGGGCTACAGCAACGATCTGCATCAGGAACCCTTTGAACAGTGGGATTTCAGCCGTTTTGTCCCCGATGCGATAATCATTAACCTCGGCACAAACGACGAAAGCTGGACTAAGGGTATTACCGAACGTGAAGAGGAATTTTCCAGAAAATATGCGGACTATCTCAAGCTTATCAGAAGCAAAAATCCGGAGGCTGTTATTGTCTGCGCCTATGGTGCTATGCTGGATACCATTTTCCATACTGTGGAAAGGGCTGTTGAGCTGTTTACGGCTGAGACTGGTGATGATAAGGTGTTTACTCTTCATTTTACCGTTCAGAATGAAGAGCGTGACGGTATCGGCGCGGACTTCCACCCCTCACAGAACACTCACGACAGAATGGCCTTGGAGCTTGCTGCAAGGCTCAATGAGCTTGGTGTTTGCTGACATTTCTCCGACCAGCAACTGCCGGTTGCATATTAACAAAATATAAATTATTCGTGAAAAAATAAAATGACAACTTGAGTATATTGTCCTTTTTTAGAGGGCGTGCTATAATAATGACATAATCAAATCGGAAAGAGTGATAATATGACATTACAGGATAAATTATACAAGCTCAGAAGAGAAAAGGGCTACTCCCAGGAGGAGCTTGCTGAAAAGCTGGACGTTTCCCGGCAGGCAGTCTCCAAATGGGAAAGAGGGGAGTCCTCGCCCGATATCAACAATATAATAGCTATCGCTAAGCTGTACGATATTTCCGTGGACGAGCTGGCAGGCTGTATCCGCGGCGACGAAAGCACAGCTTATGTCAGCACTCCCGTTTCTAAGGGGATAAGTCTGAAAAAGCCCTCATGCGCGGAAAATGCGGGCATCGCCAATGATTTCATCAGAATGACTGTCGACGGGGACGATTCAGAGGATATATATCCCCAGAACAACAACGCTCAGCCGCAGCAGGATATCATGCCCGAACCTGTGCCCCGGAATGATACGTATACGAATAATGCTTCCTATACATACGCGGACAGCTCCTCACGGGCGGCTAAAAAAGCGGAAAGAAAAAAGAAGAGAAGCTTTAAGATATATGACAATGCACCTCCTGCAAACGTTAACTCGCCGCAGAAGGCCGAGTTCTGCAGAAAGGCTAAAAAGTTCCCGTTCTGGGCACTTATGCTGTTTTGCTTTTTCTTCTTTGGGGGAATGTTCGACCTGTTTGGCTGGTCCTGGATATTCTTCCTGTTTATCCCGCTTTACTACACAACTATCTCTGCCTATGAGAAAAACAACATGAATTATTTCTGTTATCCGCTGGTGGCGACTATCGCCTTTTTGGGCTGTGTATTCGTTGAAAATAATCTGTTCCGCCACTATTCGGGTACATTGACGTCCATTGCTGCAATATTCTGGTTTCTGTCCATACCGCTGTATTACACTGGGATACTTGCTTACCGCAAAAAGCAGTGCAAATATTTCTGCTTCCCTGTGCTGGTTACGATGGTCTACCTTATATTCGGACTGATTTACAGCAGACTGTTTACCGCATTTCTGTGGCTGTTTGCGCTTATTCCGTTTTACTATGTTTATTCCTCGTCCATTGACAAGAGGATATTTGGAAAGAAAAGAAAATGATCCGAGTTTTTATTAAAAAGTGCGGAAATACTCACTCTGAACAGCATGCTACTGCGTACAGGCTCCTCTTTGAAAAAACAGAGGAGCTGTTCGGCTTTTCTGCAGATATGAAGGATATTGCCTATTTTGACAAGGGCAAGCCCTATTTTACTGACATTCCTGTGGAGTTTAGCATCTCGCACTGCAAGGGGTACGCAGTGTGCGCTGTCTGCGGGAAGGCAGAGGGAAGAATTGGCGTGGACTGCGAGCTCATCAGGCCATTTCGTGAGGCTTCCATGAGGCGGATTTTCTCCGCGGACGAAATGGCCATGATAAAGGGAGGCGATTCTCCTGACCTGCTCTGTACACGGCTATGGACACTTAAGGAAGCCTATGTGAAGTACACGGGCTCAGGCCTTGCAGGACATATGCAGGAGCGGGCGTTCTCCTTTGACGGTGACAGGGTGCTTTCTGACGGGGAGCTTGAACTATTTTCTGATATTATTGAAGCTTCGGCAGTGGTCTCTCTCTGCTCTGACAGGGGGAGGTCTGCTGAATTTGTTTTATTGTCATAATTTATTAACTAAAAATTAACGGAGATTCGCTATAATATGATTGAAAGCTCGGAACAAATGTGCTATAATTTTCAGTGAGTAATTTATGGCAAGCTGCTATTTTCTGATTTCTGACGGCTTTTTGAGGGGGGTGCGGTGATTGGGTGATATCAATGATATTATTAATATAGTAATGTCCGAAAGTAAGATAAGCGGAAAGGTCTACTCGGACGAGCCTATTATCCGCACTGCGAGCAATCTGCCGAACTTCGTGCCTGAAAAAATAACCGAGTTTAAGGAGCTCTTTTCAAAGCGTGAGTATCTGGGATATTCCAACTCGAAAAAATTTTATGTTATGGGAAAATATATGGAGGACTTTGAGGATAATTATGACCGTCAGAAGTCCTATTTCTGCTATTTTCCTACCTACAGCCAGATGGATGTGAAGCAGCTTCGGACCTACTTTACCTGGCGCACTAAGGTCAGAAAGGGCATTATCGAGGAAACCAGTCTATCTTACGTTTATCTGTACATGTACGAGCTTATCAATCTTATCGGCGTGAAGGGCGCCAAGGACGCTTTTTCTGCACTGAAAAGGCTGTACGAGGGCTATTATCCGATTGATAGGTCCATAAAGAGATATTACAGAAAATGGGCGGCGGAAATGGTCATATACTATGGTCTGCCTGTGCAGCTGCTGGAGGGACTTATCGACCTTGAATATGAAAACGCTGCAAATACGTTGATAGACTATAAAAACCGCTCCGATGAGGATATATATTCGGCGATAACACGCATATCCTCATACAATCCTGAAAAATCTGCGTTCTGTAAGAAATATCACGATGACTTTTCCGCTGTGGCTGTTGCTGTGTACAGAAAATGGGCGGAATACTGCGACTTGCGCTGCAAGAGGTCCCTTTCTGAAAGGCTTTTCGGAGTAAAGCTTAGACAACGAGTGTATTTCTTCGACGATGCGGTGTTTTTTGACAATGGCGGCGATATGGACCGGGAATATGTGGTGAACGAAAATCATAGGTATTTTTGCACCGACGGGAAATATTATGCTGAAAAATATGAGCTTTCCGGAAAGAAAAATGCGGAGCTGGGCGCTGTTATGCGTGAGGCTGACCGCCTTATGCGCATTGAGTATGGCTTCGAAAAGACGCTCCTTGAGGAGCTTGACAACAAGTCCCTTGTGAAGCTTATCTCAGGCGAAATTAAGAGCTTTATCGAGGAAAAACGTAAAAGAGAGGCACGCATTATCAGGATAGATACCTCGCAGCTTTCGGGGATTCGCCGTGATGCAGATATTATCCGCGACAAGCTTATGACCGACGACGAAAAACAGGACGATATTGAACTCACAGAGGTTATTTCTGAGGAACATCCCGATGTATCGGACAATATTTCGATTCTTGATGAAAATGAAACTGAGTTTTTGCAGCTTATGCTATCGGGCGGCGATTTTTCAGCATTTGCTGCTCAGAAGCAGCTTATGGCGTCTGTGCTCTGCGACAGCATCAACGAAAAGCTGATCGATATGTTCGGAGATACCGTTATCGAATATGTCGGCGACGAGCCCTCAATTATCGAGGATTATGAGGAAGAACTGAAAGGAATTGTAAGCTTATGAAGATACCAAAAAGGATAGCTTCGGCGATAATTAATTCACTTAAGGGCGGAGTTGTTCCGAGAGTGGGTCTGCCCTACATTGCAGTGGGCAGGAAAAATGAATCGGAAGCTCTTATCCACGACGTTGACATCATCGCTGAGGGAGGCGCCTCCTTCCGTTTTATTCAGGGAAGGTATGGCAGCGGTAAGAGCTTTATGCTACAGATAATCCGAAATTATGTTATGGACAAGGGATTTGTGGTGGCTGATGCTGACCTTTCTCCTGAGCGCAGGCTATATGGTACCAAAAATCAGGGACTTGCCACCTACAAGGAGCTTATCCGTAATATGTCCACTAAGACTCGTCCGGAGGGTGGTGCCCTCACCCTTATCCTCAACAGGTGGATAACCTCTGTTAAGACC
>CAMEYZ010000179.1 GCA_945947715.1 uncultured Clostridia bacterium
AAGAAGCTTAAGGCAATGCTGGACAGCGATCTGATAACTAAAGAAGAATTTATGGCGGAAAAGAAAAAGCTGCTTTCCACCCTTTACTGATAAGAACATGGGGGATAATGCGCCATAGGTGCATTATCCTTATGGAGAAAACCGCCGGAAGTAATGATTTTTCGGCGGAATGCCTTTATTGGGAGATATTTTTACTATGGGATTATTCAATAAAAAAGGAAACTCTGACAAGGTCCAGCTTCAGAATATTGTCCTCGGAATAAATGAGAAAAAGCTGGAGGTCTCGGAGGAATTTCTCCAGAACATGACCAAGGTCTATGTCAGCAAGCGAATGAAGCTGATAAACGATACTATCAGCGGATTTGAACAGCTATGCCGTGTTTCAGTGTATTTTAAAAAGATTGCGTATGTAAACCGTCTTCTCGATGAGCTTATCGCGATCGAGCCCTACTATATATTCAAATACCCCGGACCCAGCGAGTACAGGCGCCAGCTTGAAGAAAATGATGATAATTACATCAATCAGATATTGAACAGAAGCTGGAAGTATATCAGATACGACAGCAATTCTCAGACAATAAATCCTGAGGTCAGCGCTTATTTTTCGGATGCCAAGGCTGTTTGGGACAAGCTTCCTGACACGAGCAGAACGATGCGGGAGGAGCTTCATAGTACAGTATATGGATTTGGAATGTTTGAGGATCCTGATGCAAAATCCGAAGAGGAACAGGACGCCGAACAGGAAGAAGATGGGCTGTCCGATAAGATATGACTTTATATTGACAGGGAGCGCTTTAATTTATCGGCATTAGGGTATATGTATTTGTTTTACTGTACATATGCCTTTATTTTTTGAGAGGGATAAGTATGAGGAAGATATTTTGCTCCGCAGCTGCTCTTTTTGGGGTAATATGGGCGCTTTTTCTGGTGACAGTGACTGCTTCGGCAGAGGAAATAGTTCTTTATGAAGCTAACTTGAAAATAACTCCGCCTGATGGCTGGAATCTGGTTTATGCGGGTAATATGTCGGATAATGATCTTAAAGGCGTGGGGAAATCCTCTTCAACGTTAAGGTCTGAGTTCAATGAATACGGCGGATATCTGTATGGCACTAATTCCAACCACACGCTTGAGATATTTATTTCCCGCACAAGCGACAGCAATTCAAAAAAAATCTATAATTCTCAGACGGGAAACTATCAGCTTATTTCTGATTATCTCAACTCACCGGACATGCACAGCTATATGCGGCCAGCTAACGGGATATCAATTATCCGTACCTCAGACAGGATAATACTTGACAGATGTACCTTTAATGCTGTCGAGTATACCATGGATAAGGGCTGCGGGATATGCTATTCCACGGTGGTTAACGGAGATTATATCAGCGTGGATTTCAGACGTTCAAACGGCGAAAGCTTCACTGATACCGAAAAGATAGCCATTCTGAATACGATAAACTCGGCAGAGGTCATCGCAATAGAGGAAAAGGAGACCCTTGACCGGAATCAGATAATTATCCTATGCGGATTGGGTCTACTGTTGCTTTTGCTTGTTGCTGCAATAATTATAAAGGTCAAAAAAAATAAATGGTAATGCCTCCATAGCAAGCGATATGGAGGCATTACCATTTATTTTATATTATAGCTTGTGATACCATTCGGTGAGGGTCTTCTCCGCTTTTTTTCCGATTATCGAAAAGCCTGTATCCGTGCCGTACTGTACATTGGGGTCCAGCTTTGTCTGCCAGTCCCACCAGAAAAATCCGTCAAACCAGGGCTCGTCCGAAAAGGCCTTCAGAGCGGAGCTGTAAAACCTGTCCTGCTCGTCCTCGTCGAAGGGGAGGTCCTTATGCTGGAAATCCCAGGGCATGGCAGAGCAGCCCTTTGCGCTGCGGCAGCCAATTTCCATGAAGATGACCTTTTTCCCGAACTTCTCCGAAACAGCCTTAAGTCTGGGCTTGACCTTCTCCCAGCCCTTTATCATATCCTCTTCGGAATCGCCGTTTTTTCCGACTGTATAGTATGCTGAGGTGCCGATATAGTCCACGGCATCAAACCACGCCACGTTTTCCTCGGAGCCGTGATTCGTGTTGTAGATAAGCTCGCCGCTGTAGACCTTTCTGACCTCTTCGATAAGCTTGCGCCAGTAGTCCTCCTTGTGCTCGGTACCGAGCATCTCGCAGCCTATACAGAGCATTTCCACGCCCATGTCCTCGGCGATTTCCGCATAATGGCACATGAATGCGGTATAGCAGGAGAACCATTCGTCCCAGTAGGTGTTGTTATAGGGACGTGTGGGCTTTTTTGTAACGGGAAACTCGATATCGGGGAAGGAGATGTGAGCTCTCCAGACGCCGTCCTCGCAGTTGATGATAGGCTTTAGGCAGACCTTAAGTCCCAGTGATTTAAGGCGTTTGATTGCTAAAATGATTTCGGAGTCGGTAACGGTAAAGCGATAGTCAAAGCCGAATCTTGACGAGGAAAAGCTCTCCTGCATAACTGCAAAAGCAAGAGCTGCCCAGTCTCCGCCCATAGCGGCAAGTCTCTTCATGGATTCGTATGATTCGTCAGTCTTATACATTCCTCTGTGGCCGTCCCAGCCGTAGGTAAATCCTTTTTTCATAGTGTTCATTCCTTTGTTATTTTCTGATGATATCTGCGGTGCTTCCTCTGACAGCTGATATCAGGTCCTTCGGAGCAGCTTCTATCTGACAGCCGATCCTTCCGCCGCTGACATAGATGGTATCCTGCAGTAAAGCCTCCTCAGCAAACACGGTCACAAACTGCTTTTTCATTCCCACAGGAGAGCATCCGCCGCGGATATAACCGGTTATTTTGTTTATCTCGCTGACGTGTATCATCTCCACAGATTTTTCTCCTACAGACCTTGCCGCCTTTTTCAGGTCAAGCTCCGCACCTGCGGGGAGCACGAACACGAAATAATTATTTGAGTGACCTTTTGTTACAAGAGTCTTGAATACCCTTGCGGGTTCCTGTCCGGTAAGCTGTGCAACGGTGAGAGCATCTACTGCGCCTTCGCCGTGGGGGTATTCGTGAACATCGTACTTTATCTTCATGCGGTCGAGGATACGCATTGCGTTTGTTTTTGTCTCTGCCATAATATCCCTTCCTGAGTGTAATATTACATTAATTATACTCATTTTGCATGAAGATTTCAACAGTTTTTTATATTCATTATATTGACAATTTATAATATCCCGTGTTATCATTGTATATGACGATATTTTTTGTGTGTTTACATATTATCATTATATAAAATACAAAATATTCATAAAATAATTCCATAAATTCTCGCAGGAGGATCGTTTATATTAATGAAAGCGGAAATCATGGGGGAGATTTTGAAGTATACTTTTTCCGAAGAGTTTTTCGGAAACGGCTTTCTGTTTTCCCAATGGCCGCATAATACTGATCTATGTTATCAAAGCTCGGTATAAGTCGGAAAGGAAAATAAAAAAATGACAGATAAGCAATTTGCTGACTGTCTGCTCAGTATGAAAGGCGGAAGCAGGCAGGCGCTTGCCGATATTTATTCGGAATATTTTCGGCTGGTCTACTCAACGGCGCTGTCCGTGACCAATAACACGGCCGCGGCAGAGGACGTCACATCGGAGTTTTTCGTGCGGCTATGGACGAAATTCTCCAAGGGAAACGGCACATTTTCCGCAGAAAGAGGCGGACATAAACGCTTTATTGCTGTCTGCGCGAAAAATCTTGCTGTGGACTACATAAAAAAATACAGCCGTGAGGAGCTTGTTCCCTCTGACGGTGGCGAGGACGATGGTATTTCTGATAATATCAGGTATTCCGAAAAAAGTCCCGAGGACGAGATAACCGCAAGGTCTGAGGTCTCAGCCGCTCTCGAAGAGCTGAACGAGTCTGAAAGGGAGATAATTCATTTAAAGCATTACTGCGGCTATACGCTGAAGGAGATATCTGAGGTCCTCGGTATCCCAATGGGCACTGCTGCATGGAGATGCCGAAATGCCGAAAATAAGCTGAGAAAATATATCGGGGAGGTGCGTTAGTATGAATCGTAAGCTTAACAGTTTTTATTCGGATATAGACGAAAAGAAAATATGGAACGACATCATGTCAAGGCTTGATTCAGAGGACGCCGCAGAGCCTGAAGCTGACATCTTTGAAGAAACTTCCCCTCGTGAGAAAAAGCACTTTATAAAATATGTTCCCATGCTTTCCGCAGCAGCTGCTGTTATACTTATTATCGTTTCACTGAATCCCCCTTCTGTGAAAAACGAAACGGAAATGGAACAGCCGCTGTACGATGAAGCTATCAATGATGAGGTTGAACAGCCCGCAGAAGAAGCGTCAGAGGACACCGCCTCATCGGATGAATTATTCTTCCCCGCTGAAAGTGGCTGGCAGTATGCCAGTGTTTCAGTATCAGGCGCTGAGAGCTATTCCTACTATGATTTCTCTGACACGACAGCGCCTTTCTACGAGGACAATTCCAGCGATGATTTCTTCGTAGAGGGAGAGGTCCTGGAAAATACCGACTTTTTCCTTGACTGTATAGTCGATAATGCGGAGTACGACCCTGTCACAGAGACGGTGACCT
>CAMEYZ010000180.1 GCA_945947715.1 uncultured Clostridia bacterium
ATGCAAAGCTTTTCGAGATAACCTTCAAGAAGGGCGAGCTTGTTATCAACAGATACGACAACGGAACGGTATCCTCCGAGAAGTACACTCTCCCCACGGAGGAATATAAGGAGCTGGATAGCTTTATCGGCTCACTATTTTAAAATCGTTTATTCAGCCGCATAAGCCGATTGGTATGCGGCTGGATTTGTAAATGGGGGATAACTGAGATGAATAGAATATCGTATGTATTATTATCGGCGGTAATCATGGCATTGACAGCCTGCGGCTCCGAAAGTATGGAAGTAACTGAAACGGCTGCCGAAACGTCGGAAACGGCTGTATATTCGGAGGAGACCGAAACAGAAACAGCAGCCGATGCGGTAAATGCTGCGGTGATAAACTATGAAGCGGAGGAGCTGCGCCAAAAAATAATGACAGAGGAAAAAAACAGAGCGACAGAGGTATCAGAAACAGCAGAGGTCTATGATGATCCACAGATAACTCTTATGATATTGTATGAAAACGATGCGTGGGGTTTTCAGCAGGACGTTACCGTAATTGATACAAATGGGCAGCAATACTGGGTGCAGTATTGGGACGAAGTGGATAAATTCGACTTAAGTAGCGATGACTGGTACGCAGAGCTTGAAAAGCTCACAGAGGAAGAGCCGTGGGAATATCACTTGTCCGGGAAAGCTCTTGAAGAGGTGCGCAGTTTTTCCGACAGATACAGCGAGTTTGAGGGATATCCGATAATTGATATCGCGGCAAACGGAGCCGATATGGGTAATACTTATTTATACGGTATATACAGGGACGAAAACGGCGACCCTAAGTATCTGGAGCTGTGCGTCTGCGGAAATGGAATAGAGTGTATGGACAATTCCGAGATCAAGGATTATGTTCTGAAGCTTTCACGGTATCATGTTATCTACGATGATTTCCTGTATTATGAGGACGAGCTTAATGAGGCCATTGACGATTAACAGCCTTGAATAAAAAAACAAAACCGGGAAAGGATCTCTTTCCTGGTTAATTTTACGCACATATCAGATAACCACCGAGTTCTCCGCCAGCGACCTGTTCTCCAGCAGATACGCCTTTTCTCCTGCGGTGACGAATATTCGGTAGAGGAACACGTTCACCCTTTCGCCCACCTCAATGGGAGCCTCGTCCAGTCCACGGTTGGCAGTGATGACGCTGCCGTTTACGCTGATAAGAAGCTCAATTGCGTTTCCGCGGAAGGAAACCTGCAGGATCTCTCCCTCCGAAGCGGAGCTGCGATAGATGATGTTTTCGTTCTTTTTAGCGGCCCTTACAAATTCGGGACGAACGATAGCCTTGTCTGCACCCTCGATATCGTCAAAGCTGCTAAAGCGGCGGTAATCCTCCAGGAAAGCAGTGTGTCCGAAGAATGACGCTGTGAAGGCTGTCTGAGGATTTCTGTACACTTCTATGGGAGTGCCTATCTGTTCGATCCTGCCCTTGTTAGTGACGATTATCTCGTCTGCCACCTCGATAGCCTCGTCCTGGTCGTGGGTAACGAAGATGCTCGTCACTCCCAGGCGGGTTATCATCTCACGGAGCCAGCTTCTAAGCTCCTGGCGCACCTTTGCGTCGATAGCGGCGAAGGGCTCGTCAAGGAGCAGCAGCTGCGGATTGGGAGCAAGTGCTCGTGCAAATGCTACTCTCTGCCGCTGACCGCCCGAAAGCTGACTGGGATATCTCTTTTCCAGTCCCGACAGACCTATCAGGTCGATAAGCTCCCGCACCCGTTCGTCGATGTATTTTTTATCAGCCTTCTGGACCTTAAGTCCGAAGGCGATGTTGTCATAAACGGTCATGTAGCGGAAAAGCGCGTAGCTCTGGAATACAAAGCCTATCCCACGCTTGCTGGCGGGGATATCATTTACCACCTTACCGTCGATGATTATCTCTCCGCTGTCAGGGTGTTCAAGTCCGGCTATCATGCGGAGGATAGTAGTCTTTCCGCTGCCGCTGGGGCCCAGCAGTCCGATAAGCTTTCCCTTTTCGATGCCGAAGCTGACATTATCCGACGCCTTGAAAACCCCGAAGGATTTGTTTATATTTTTCAGTTCAACGTACATATCGAAACCGTTCCTTTCTGTATGGTGATATCGGGGTCAGTCCCCGTTTTTCTTGCCGACATATTCTATCACGCTTCTGGCGATGAGAATAACTATCGCCATCATAACAAGAATAGACGAAACTGCAAAGGCGGGAACGTATTTAAATTCGTTGAACAGTATCTCAACGTGAAGGGGGAGCGTGTTGGTTTTTCCTCTGAGATGACCTGACAGGACCGATACTGCGCCAAATTCTCCCATAGCTCTTGCGGCGCAGAGGACTACTCCGTAAAGAAATGCCCATTTTATGTGAGGAAATGTTACCTTTGTGAAGATAGTGAAGCCGTTTGCTCCCATAAGAGCGGCAGCCTCCTCCTCATCAGTGCCATGTGCTTCAAGGACCGGGATAAGCTCTCTTGAGATAAAGGGGAAGGTCACAAATACTGTGGCAAGGATTATTCCCGGAACAGCAAACACGACCCTTATATCCGCTGCTTCAAGATATGGATAAAGAAAGCTCTGTCTGCCGAAGGTGAGTACAAATATAAGACCTGCAATGATAGGTGAAACTGTGACGGGAACATCAATGAGCGTCGTCAGTAGCTTTTTTCCTCTGAATGAGAATTTCGTCACTGTCCATGCTGCGAAAAGTCCGAAAATGGTGTTGAATATGACTGCTGCCAGAGTAGCCTCTACCGTGAGCAGTGCTGCCTTAACGGTGTACTCGTCGGAAACTGCTTCCTTGTAGGTCTCCCAGCCGCTGCGCAGTGCTTCGGTGATGACCGTTATCAGCGGAAGAACAAGCATTATAAATACAAACAGCACGCTTATTCCGATAAGCACCCATTTTGTCAGCTTTGAGCCGAAGGTTTCCTTGTGCATTTATAATACCTCCTATCTTCCGAGAATTTTCGAGTTTCTTGACTGGATAAGATTTACAAGAAACAGTATGAGGAATGCTGCGATAAGCATTACAAGTGCAATTGCCGTTGCACTGGAATAGTCGTATTCCTGGAGCTCCGACATGATTATCAGTGGAGTTATCTCCGTTTCGAAGGGCTGATTTCCTGCGATAAAGACCACCGAGCCGTATTCGCCCAGGCATCTTCCGAAGGCCAGTCCGAAGCCGGTGAAGGCTGCGGGAGCAATTTCGGGGAGTATCACCTGTCTGAATATCCTTGAGCGGCTGGCACCCATAACGCCTGCGGCCTCCTCATAAACGGGGTCAAGCTTTTCCAGTACAGGCTGGACTGCGCGTACCACAAAAGGGATACCTATGAAAACAAGGGCCACTGTGATGCCTATGCGTGTGTATGCTATCTTAATTCCGAAACGCGCAAAAAAGCTTCCTATCATTCCCTTGTCGGAGGTCAGCGAGGTCAGTGCGATGCCTGCAACAGCTGTGGGGAGCGCAAAGGGGAGCTCTATCATTCCGTCCAGAATCCGCTTGCCCGGAAAATCGTATCTCACAAGCACCCATGCAAGGACTATCCCCATAACAGCGTTTATTAAGGAGGCAATAAATGCCGTGGAGAAGCTTACTCGGAAGCTTGCAAGAACTCTTTCCCTGGTTATTGTTTCGATTATGTCGGATAAGCTCATCTGCGCGGTAAATACCACAAGTGAAGCCAGCGGGATAAGAACTATCACGCTCAGCATTGTCAGCGTAACTCCCATTGACAGTCCGAACATCGGGATAACTCTTTTGTGCGTTTTTTTCATGAATCAACCATTCCTTAGTATGCGGGAAAGCTCATTGGTACGAGCTTTCCCGCTGAGTAAAATAATATATCAGCCCTGTTCGTAGATCTGGTCAAACACGCCACCGTCTGCAAAGTGGGTGGACTGTGCAGCGTCCCAGCCGCCGAAATCGTCTATAGTAACAAGATTGATGTCAAGGTCGAAGGTGCTTGCGTATTCCTGAAGGATATCGGGGTTGGAGGGACGATAGTAATTGTCGCCTGCGATGCGCTGAGCCTCGTCGGAGTAGAGGTAGCTTAAGTATTCAGTAGCAGCTTCTCTGGTGCCTCTCTTGTCAACGACTTCGTCAACTATTGCAACTGAGGGCTGAGCAAGAATACTGATGCTGGGAGTGATTATCTCGTAATCATCGGGATAGTCCTGAATGGAGAGGAATGCCTCGTTTTCCCATGCGATGAGGACGTCGCCCTGACCGTTTTCAACGAAGGTGGTGGTAGCGCCTCTTGCACCCGAGTCAAGAACGAGAACGTTCTGATAAAGCTTTTTGATGAAATCCTTGACCTGAGCCTCGTCGCCGTTATATGCATTGTCTGCGAAAGCCCATGCAGCGAGGTAGTTCCATCTTGCGCCGCCCGAGGTCTTGGGATTGGGAGTGATAACGCCCACACCGTCCTTCACGAGATCGTCCCAGTCGTGGATATCCTTGGGATTGCCCTTGCG
>CAMEYZ010000181.1 GCA_945947715.1 uncultured Clostridia bacterium
CCGGAATTACCGCCTATACGTATAGGGATATTGTGTTTGCGACAGCAGTCCGCCACCTGCTTTACCTTATCCTGACCGCCGATATTTCCGGGATTTATCCTTATTTTGTCAACTCCCGCCTCGGCGCTCATAAGAGCAAGTCTGTAATCGAAGTGGATATCCGCCACAACGGGGATACGTACCTTTTCCTTTATTGCAGGGATAAGCGCCACAGCATCCTTATCTGGAACAGCAGTCCTGATTATCTCACAGCCCGCCCTTTCAAGCTCAACTGCCTGTCGAACATTCCCCTCGATATCCTCCGCCGGGACATTCAGCATAGACTGAACATAAATTTTCTTACCGTCCAGAGTCAGGTCTCCTACTTTTACTGGCTTTATCTTTCTCATATTATCCCTCTTTTATTTATTGTTATCGGTGTGGATTTTTCGCGGATATGCTTTCAAGTTATATACGATTCACTGTTCACTTTCAGTCGGACCCGACTGGGAAAGTTTCGCTACTACAGCAGCGCTCGGATATCATTGAATGTCACCACTACCATAAGCACCATCAGCAGCGATATGCCTACAAAATGTATCATGCCCTCTGTCTCTGCTTTGAGCTGCTTTCTGCGTACCGCCTCTATCAGCAGAAAAACAAATCTTCCTCCGTCAAGGGAGGGCAGCGGCAACAGATTAAATATTCCCACATTTATGGAGATCAGCATCGCCATTTCAAGCATATATCCCCAGTCTATCCTGCCAGTTTCCGCAGCTACCGACGAGATTGCCGATACAATGCCCACAGGCCCGCTCAGGTCATTGATGCCGTATTTTCCGCGGATAATATCACGTAAGGACATAAGAACAATGCGCCCGTCATAGATGAACTTGTTCACGCTATAATGGACCAGATTCCCCGCCGTTATCTTCTCCGAATACACCTTGAAATCGTAGATAAGCGTCTGCTTGCCTGTTTCGGGGTCAATCTCAGTGTCGAATTTCACACCATTTAGCGTTACAAGCTCGCCGTTGCGTCTTACCACAAAATCCACGAGACCGTCCTCATCGTTAGTGAGCTCGTAGATAACGTCATTCATGGTGAAAACCTTCAGCCCGTTTATCCTGACGAACTCATCGCCCACCTCAAGACCGCTGACATGGCTCGAAGCGTTTTCGTCCGAGAACAGAGCAATTGTGTTAGTGATGCCCTTCCCGGCTACTCCGAAAAAAATAAAGGAAAGGACAAAGCCCAGAATAATATTCATGACCGCTCCCGCGACGATAACTATCATTCTTTTCCAAACCGCCTGTCTGCGGAAGCTGTTTTCGTCCTCAGATTCCTCGTCCTCGCCCATAGAACAAAAGCCCCCTATAGGAAAAAGCCGCACAGTGAAAAGGGTCTCCTTCCCCTGCTTTTTGAAGATGACAGGCCCCATTCCAATGGCAAATTCGCTGACAGGCACTCCGCATGCCTTTGCCGCAAAGAAATGTCCGCCCTCATGTATGATGACTATGACGCAGAAAATAATTATTCCGATGATTATAGACAATGCTGTATTCATATCTTGACCTCATAAACAGCGTCAGCCGACGTTGTTGTAAACAAATTCTCTTGCGGCGCTGTCCGCTTTGCAGACGCCATCGTATGTACTTACATCGAATACCGGCAGAGCCTGTGTTGCTTTTTGCACAAGCTCTCCTATTTTCAGAAAGGGTATCCTTCTGTCAAGGAAAAGTCCCACAGCTGCTTCATTTGCGCCGTTTGCGATACATGGACGGTCCCCGCCCTCCTTTATGGCAGAAATGCACGCCGACAGACAGTCGAAGGTATCATAGTCGGGCTTCTCAAAGGTGAGCGTACCATAATCGGTCAGTGAGAGCCGCTTTGTATCACAGTGCATGCGCTCCGGATAGAGCAGTGCATACTGAATAGGTATCTTCATGTCGGGCACTCCCAGCTGAGCGATAACTGCGCCGTCATTGAACTCCACCGCAGAATGTACCACGCTCTGCCGATGTACGACTATCTCTATCTGTTCCGGTTCCAGCCCGAACAGCCACTTTGCCTCGATAAATTCCAGCCCCTTGTTCATAAGTGTGGCAGAATCCACGGTTATCTTGTTACCCATGCTCCAGTTGGGGTGAGAGAGCGCCTGCTCCACGGTGACGTTTTCAAGCTCCTGCTTTGTTTTTCCAAAGAATGGTCCTCCCGAAGCGGTCAAGATTATCCCTTTGAGCTGCCCACGTTTTTCCCCGTTAAGGCACTGAAAAACAGCCGAATGTTCGCTGTCGATGGGATATATCTTCACGCCCCGTTTTTCAGCCTCGGGAATACAGAGCTGTCCTCCGGAAACGAGAGTCTCCTTGTTTGCAAGAGCGACATCGCAGCCATGTTCAATAGCGGTAAGCGTTGGGAGCAGTCCCACCATGCCCACCACGGAGTTCACCAGCAGGTCGATATCATCATCCGCCGCAAGCTGGCAGAGCCCCTCCATGCCGCAGAGAATTTCGGTATCAGTATCAGCAAGGATTCCTTTCAGCTCACCGTAATATTTTTCATCGAAAATGCAGACTCTTTTCATATGAAATTCTCTCGCCTGAGACGCAAGCTTCCTGTAATTTTTCAGAGCCGCCGCACCTTTTACGCTGATGTTATGCTCTCTGCACACCTCCAGCGTCTGAGCTCCGATAGAGCCTGTGGAGCCTAAAACAGATATAGTTTTCATAGTATGACCATGCTTTCTTTTAAAGTCAAAAGGCGTACAAAGCCATGTACGCCCCTTATTCATATAATTATTCGCCAAATCAGATAAATATATCAAAGAATGTAAGGAAGATCACCATAAAAGGCACAACGAACAGCACACTGTCAAATCTGTCCATGATACCGCCGTGTCCGGGAAGAATATTTCCGTAATCCTTGACATCGTGCTCTCTCTTAAGGAGTGAAGCAGCAAGGTCGCCTATCATTCCGAGAATGGACGAAAGCAGTCCCACTACAGCCGCAGCGATGTAATTCACCTCGAAAATGATACCCTGTGCTGCCTGGTACTTCTGATAGCACAGACAGAATAAACACATGACGATAATAGTTGTAAGCACTCCGCCCACAGCGCCCTCAACGGTCTTCTTTGGGGAAATATCAGGACAGAGCTTGTGCTTACCGAGAAATGTGCCTGCAAAGAATGCACCTGCGTCGGATATCCAAGCAGCTGCCAGTGCAATGACAAAGTAAGCTATGCCGTGAATATCGCTCATATAATACAGGCTGACCATTCCACTGAGCGAAAACGATACAAGTATAGTACAGGTTATCATTTCGCAAAGCTTAGCAAAGGGAAGCTTTTTATGATCGCCCACATAGCCTGTGAGCATAAGTATCATAACAATGGCAGACAGAAACAGTCTCCAGCGGATACTCGGTTCGTATGCGCACAGAAAGGGCATGACCGCGCCGTAGATAAAGCAGCCTATTGTATGAGTTTTAAATTCCATGCAGCCGCAGACCTTAAGAAGCTCGTACAGTGCTCCGACGATCAGCACGGCAACAGCAGCGGGAAGAACAGGCGTATCTGCAAAACACAGAATAACAATAGCCAGAGTTATTCCCACAACTGCGGTCAAAATTCGCTTTGCCAAAATAATCCTCCATTTTTACGTACAACAATAATGTATAAAGTCAGCGGTCTCACACTCCGCCGAATCTGCGATTTCTTTCGGAGTAAGCCAAAAGCGCCTTGTCAAGGTCGGACGTGGTGAAATCGGGCCACAGAACGTCCGAAAAATAATATTCCGCATAGGCGCACTGCCATATCAGAAAGTTTGACAGTCTGTACTCTCCGCTGGGACGTACCACCAGATCAACATCAGGAGCATTCCCCGTATACAGCAGACTGCCGAACATATCCTCTGTGATGTCATCGGAGCTCATATAGCCCGACGAAACAAGCTCTGCCGCCTTTTTGGCAGCATAAACGATATCGTCCCTGCCGCCGTAGTTCATGGCGAGCATCACAGTGCAGCTGTCGAACTCACGGGTACGTTCCTCAATGCTGAGCATTTTCCTCTGTATAGATTCCCTGAAGGGAGCCTTATCACCGAGAAAAACCATTCTCGTTTTCTTTCTGGCATACTCCTCGGCATCGTCAAGATACTTGTCGAACAGGTCCATAAGAGCACCCACTTCATCGGCCGGGCGCTTCCAGTTCTCGGTGGAAAACGCATAAAAGGTGACGTATTTTATACCGATCTCCCTGCAGTAGTCGGCTATCTTCTTAAAGACCTCCGCTCCTGCGCGGTGTCCCATTTTTCTTGGGAGTCCCCGCTTTTGAGCCCAGCGGCCGTTGCCGTCCATAATAAATCCCACATGACGGGGAAGCTTTTCCGCTGAAATACCCATTATATCGACATGATTTCCTTTTCCTTATCAGCAGCCACAGCGTCGATCTTCGT
>CAMEYZ010000182.1 GCA_945947715.1 uncultured Clostridia bacterium
ACACCGGAAAGGGCCTTGATATCACTATTGTGGGAGATGGCGCGGCGACTGTGGGCTCCGACAATCAGGCGAGAGTTGCTGTTTATGTCAACGGAGAACGCGTTGTCGATGAGATGATAGACTCTGCTGAAAAGACCTTCCGTGTCGCAGAAAGCGACGAGCTCACCACATCGGAAATACAGATAGTCAAGCTCTCCGAGACTGCTCAGTCCACTATCGGAATAAAGCCCTTCATCTTAGCAGAGGGCGAATCGATAGCTCCTGCTGAGGCAAAGCCTCTTAAGATAGAGTTCATCGGCGATTCCATAACCTGCGGCTACGGCGTTGACGATGAGGTCAAGGAGAATCACTTCTCCACCTCAACCGAGGACGTCACCAAAGCTTACGCCTACAAGACCGCACAGCTTCTTGATGCAGATTACAGCATGGTATCTATCAGCGGCTGGGGCATCATCTCCGGATACACAAACGACCCCAACAAAAAGGCGGACAGCCAGCAGATACCCCTCTATTACGATAAGCTGGGCTATTCCTACAACAAGTTCGCAGGAACCACCGCTCCCCAGGACATCGACTGGGATTTCAGCCGCTTCAAGCCGGATATCATTGTTATCAATCTCGGTACCAACGACAACAGCTACGTAAAGGGCGACAAGGACAAGCGGGCTGAGTTTGAAGCTGCATATATGGACTTCATCGGTCAGATAAGAGAAAATAATCCGGACGCAGATATCTTCTGTGTGCTGGGCATTATGGGCGCTGAGCTCTTCAACGACGTGGGCGAGGCGGCACTCTTCTACTCCGAGGAAAATAGCGATGACAAGGTGCATTTCCTCCAGCTTCCCACTCAGGACGGAACTCTCGGATACGCTGCAGACTGGCACCCCACCGAGGCTACTCACGAAGTGGCTGCGGAGTATCTCGCAGGTGAGATAAAAACTGCTCTCGGAATTGAATAATGGTTTTTCTAATCTGATTTTAATGCAAAATATATGGAAATTAATCCTGATTTGTGGTATTATATATTCAGATAAGGAAAATCCCCTTATTATACATCTGACAGCATGAAAACTCATTTTTTTCGGACAAAATTATCATACAGACCAAAATTTTATAGGAGGAATTTTAAGAATGGACTTTAAGGGACTGACCTCAGCTGAGGTCGAACAGTCACGCAAAGAAAACGGCAGCAACAAGCTGACCGAAACTAAGGGCGAATCCTTCTGGGATAAGCTCAAAGGCAATTTCGACGACCCTATGATCAAGATCCTTATCGTGGCACTTCTTGTCAACGTGGGAATTTTCATTCTTGGTAAAATAGGCATCGTGGCTGAAAGCGTGGAATGGTACGAGCCTCTCGGAATAGCTATCGCAGTTATTCTGGCGACCTTCGTTTCCACCATTTCCGAGTACAACAACGAGAATGCTTTCCAGAAGCTTCAGGACGAGGCTTCCCGTATACTCTGCAAGGTATACCGTGACGGTGCTATCGTTGAAATACCTATCGACGACATCGTTGCAGGAGATTATATCCTGCTCCAGTCCGGCGACAAGATACCCGCTGACGGTATCATCGCAGACGGTACCATCAAGGTTGACCAGTCGGTTTTAAACGGCGAGTCCAAGGAGGCTACCAAAAAGGTAATGCCCGAGGGCTACAAGGAGGACGAGGAAAAGGCTCTCGATACTCTCAACGAATACAAGGTATTCAGAGGCACTATCGTATGCTCCGGAAATGCTGTTATGGTCGCAACTACCGTGGGCGACAAGTCCGAGTACGGTAAGATCGCTGCTGAGCTCCAGCAGGACGACGAGAGAGATTCGCCTCTTAAGGTCAAGCTTGCAGGCCTTGCAAACGGCATAAGCAAGTTCGGCTACATCGGAGGTATTGCCATTGCAGTGGCTCTGCTCTTCTCCAGACTGTTCCTCGAATTTGATGGTGGAGTTACTGCATTCTTTGCAAGAGAATCCGCCGTATTCGTTCCCGAGCTTATCACTAACATACTTGACGCTATCATTCTTGCGGTAATCATCATAGTTATGGCTGTTCCCGAGGGTCTCCCCCTTATGATCGCCATAGTTTCCGCTCAGAACATGGGCAAGATGCTTAAGGACAACGTTCTCGTCCGCAAGATAAACGGCATCGAAACAGCAGGCTCTCTCAACATCCTCTTCTCCGATAAGACCGGTACTATCACCAAGGGTCAGCTTGAAGTCGTTTCCTTCGTGGACGGCTACGGCACCGAGTACAAGTCTGTGGACGAAACCGAGGGCAAGCTTAAGGAGCTGCTCACCATGTCGATAATCGACAACTCCACCTCTGTTATAAACGAGGGCAGGGCTATCGGCGGAAATGCAACTGAACGCGCAGTGCTTACCTTTGCTATCAACAGCAAAACTCCCGAGGGCGTGGAGAAGCTCGCAAATATTCCCTTCAACAGCGATAACAAGTATTCCGCTACCACCGTTTCCGTAAACGGTGAGAATCTCACTCTTATCAAGGGTGCTCCCGAAAAGATAGTGGAACGCTGCAAGTATTTCTACAATGCAAAGGGCGAAAAGGTGCCTGTCAGCGGCAACTGGGTCATCGACGACAGAATGAACGAAATGGCAGGACGTGCTATCAGAGTTCTTGCTCTTGCAGTTTCTGACAAGACTATCAGCAAGGACAGCGACAAGCTTCCTAACGGCGAATGGACGCTGGTGGGTATCCTCGGCATCAGAGATGAGGTCCGTCCCGAATCCATTACCGCTATCAAGGAGGTACACAGCGCAGGCGTTCAGGTCGTTATGATAACCGGCGACCGCAAGGATACAGCATGTGCTATCGCTAAGGAAGCAGGTATCATCGACATTGATGACGCAGTTACTCTCACCTCCGACGAGCTTTCTAAGCTTTCCGACGACGAGATAAAGAAGATTCTCCCCCGCCTGAGAGTTATTTCAAGAGCTCTCCCCTCCGACAAGTCCAGACTTGTCCGCATCGCACAGGAGCTTGACCTGGTAGCAGGTATGACGGGCGACGGCGTAAACGACAGCCCTGCTCTGAAAAAGGCAGACGTTGGCTTTGCAATGGGCGGCGGTACAGAGGTCGCAAAGGAAGCCTCCGACATCGTTATCCTCGACGATAACTTCAACTCTATCGACAAGGCTATCCTTTACGGACGCACAATCTTCAATTCTATCAGAAAATTCATCATATTCCAGCTCACTATCAACGTTGCAGCTGTTGCAGTTTCCTTCATCTGCCCGCTGCTGGGAATGGACAATCCTCTATCCATTATCCAGATTCTCTGGGTAAACCTTGTAATGGACACCCTTGCTGCACTGGCATTCGGCGGCGAGCCTGCTCTCTCCAGATACATGCAGGAAAAGCCCAAGTCCAGAAAGGAACCTATCATCTCGAAATATATGTGGTCGGAGATCATCACAGGCTCTGTCTGGGCGCTTATCTTAAGTATGGCGTTTCTGCTGTTCTCCCCCATTCAGAGCGTATTCATCAAGGACGTTCCCATTTCTCAGCAGGAGATAGACATAACTCAGAATTACGAATCGAGTATCCCCACCTTCTACGTGCCCAGCCCTGAGCATGACGCTGAGATAATAAACGCTAACGGTACAGTTTCTACAAGATTTGACGCACTGTTCTCGGGATATTTCGCACTGTTCATCTTCATTGCAGTGTTCAACGCATTCAATGCGAGAACCGAAAAGGCTAATCTGTTCGACAATATCGGCAGAAACAGCGGCTTCCTTAAGATACTCGGTCTTATCACCGTGGTACAGATAGGCATGATCTACCTGGGCGGAAAGGTCATGAACTGCGTTCCGCTCAGTCTGACTCAGTGGTGCGTTGTAATCGGAATGGCGATATCAATTATCCCCATTGACCTTATCAGAAAGGGCATCGTTGCTCTGAAAAATAAATCAACAAAGGCTTAATGACGAACTTCAGCGCCGCAGGATTGCGGTCCTGCAGCGCTGTTTATCAGATCGGGATCCATAACCCCGTTAGAGAAAGGAATGTTAAATATGTCTGTAAATTTACAGAAGGGTCAGAAGGTTGACCTTACAAAAAACAATCAGGGACTTTCAAGAGTTGTTGTAGGTCTCGGCTGGGACGAGGTCGCTCAGAAAAGAGGACTTTTCTCAAAGAAGCCCGCTGATATCGACTGCGATGCATCGGCTATCATGCTCACCACCGGAGATAAGCTCTCCTCCAACAGCGACGTTGTGTTCTATCACAACCTCCGCCACAGCAGTGGCGCTGTAAATCATCAGGGCGATAACCTCACAGGCGCAGGCGATGGCGACGATGAACAGATAATCGTCGATCTGAAAAAGGTCCCCGAACAGTATCAGAAGATAGTTTTCGTTGTGACTATCTATCAGGCAAGGGAACGCGGTCAGCATTTCGGTCTTATCCAGAACGCTTT
>CAMEYZ010000183.1 GCA_945947715.1 uncultured Clostridia bacterium
TACCCGCGTAAAGGAACTGCTGGACGACGGGATAAATGTGTGCTTTGCCCAGGATTCTATCTGTGACCCATGGTATCCGCTTGGGAATGGCAATCTGATGTATGTGCTGGACGCAGGCTTTCATATCTGTCATCTGACCGCACCCGAGTACATGAAAAAGGCTCTTGACCTGATATCCCGAAACGGAGCAAAAACTTTGCATTTAGGAGAAAGCTACTATATCCGCGAGGGCAATCCTGCAAGCTTTATCGTCATAGACGCGGAGAACGACTTCGATGCACTGCGGAATCGTGCGGGAGCGGTGATGTCAGTGAGAAAGGGAAGGGTCCTTTTTGAGAAGAAGCCTGTGGAATACAGCAGGAATATTTTAAGTGAATACGGTATCTGAAAATAAAAATCGGTGTTTCAAACAGGAAATGCCGATTTTTCATTCTTTCATATTGTCACTTGACAAAATACTCATTTCGATTTATAATGTATATATAGATAAAATGAGAAATATTTTCCCAATGAAAGGATTGATATTATGTCAGATTTTTCAAGACGACTGCCTGTGTATCTTCTGCTTGATACATCGGGCTCAATGTCGGGCGACCCTATCGAGGCCGTAAGACAGGGCGTGAAGGCGCTTGTCTCCGAGCTCAGAGGAGACCCTCAGGCTCTTGAGACTGCTTATCTTTCGGTAATCACCTTCGCTTCCTCGGCGCAGCAGGTGACCCCTCTCACCGAGCTTATGCTCTTCAAGGAGCCCCAGATAACCGCAGGCGGAAGCACCTCTCTGGGAGCGGCTCTGAAACTGCTCACTCAGTGCATCAATACCGAGGTCAAGAAATCCACACCCACTCAGAAGGGCGACTGGAGACCGCTGGTGTTCCTGCTGACAGACGGCGCGCCTACTGACGATTTCCGCAGTGCAGCTGCTGAGCTGAAAAGCGCTAAGCCTGCGAACATCATTGCATGCGCGGCAGGCTCCTATGCGGACACTACCGTTTTAAAGGAGATCACCGACAATGTTCTGCTTATGAACAACCTTTCCGCTGGCGATCTTGCGCAGTTCTTTGCATGGGTGTCCGGTTCTATCAAGATGTCCTCCAAGAGTCTGGACGCAAAGCCCGGCGAGGCAATGGAGCTTCCTCCTCCGCCTCAGGGATTTGTTATTGTGCCGTAAAAATAATCCTTTGATAAGTTCATCAAAACGGGGGTGCCGAAGCTATGAACAACGAGCCTGTTAATTCAGCAGATGAAAAAATTTCAGAAAATAAGGCGGCGGAGACTGATGCCGAGGATACAGCCGAGGTAAAGGCTCTGTCGGACAACGAGGTTACCGCTCATACTTCGTCGCTCTGGAAATATAATCCTATTCCCGAAAAGCCGGAGAAATATCCCGAGTATCGTCATTCCTACAGCGTGGACCCGGATAACAGACTTTCCGTTACCGCCGCAAGAGTTCGGGGCAAAATGCACAAGCATGACGGTACAAACTGCGACGACTGGTATGAGTATGACTTCGGCGGAGGCATGGCGTTTGCTGCTGTTGCAGACGGAGCTGGCTCCAAGTTATTTTCCAGAATAGGCGCGAAAACTTCCTGTGAGGCGGCAGTTCGTGTTATGAAGAAGGAGTTCACCGAGTATTTCAATAATAATACCGAGGCGGTGTCCTATGCGGCAAGACCCTATTCTGACCCAGAGTTCAACCGGGTATGCTCCGAGCTGGCGGGAATTATCCAAAATGCGGCTGCAGAGGCTGCCAAGGCAGTAGAGGATGAGGCGGAGAAGCGCAGGTCCGATAAGGAGCTTATCGAGGCTGCTCGACGGGAGCCCGAGCTTTCGGATTTTTCCGCAACACTGCTTATCTCGGCAGTCATACCTGTCATATCCGAGGAAACGGGCAGCGCTGAGAGCCTTGTTATATCTGTTCAGATAGGAGACGGAATGATAGCGGCAGTAAATGCTGACGGCGAGTATTCCTCTGCGCTTAGTCTTATGGGAGCTGCGGACAGCGGCGAATTTTCGGGAGAGACTGATTTTATCACTTCATCGAAAATGAAAACTCCCGAAGCGCTTATGAAGCGCACTAAGCTCACCCGTCGTCCTTGTACTCATGTTATGCTGATGTCAGACGGCGTGGCGGACGATTATTTCCCCAATAATCCTGAGATGCTGCGGCTTTTCATGGACCTGTCAGCAAACGGAGTTATCCCCGCTGCAGATGCGGAGATAACCGATGTGAATCGTCCCTATATCAGCAGGATACCTCGTCCCGAGAAAAATATCTGGGTGAACGACAACGATGTCACCTTTGAATATCAGTATATCTCAAAGGTCTGCGAGGAAACGGGACTTTCTGCCGAGCAGCTCTGGAGCATGCCCGATGTGGCAGCTGCTGCATCGTTGAGGTCATTCGGGATAGAGGTGTGCTCCGACCCTTCAGAGCAGCTGGAAAAATGGCTGGATAACTATGTCCGCCGGGGCTCCTTTGATGACCGCACCCTGCTTATCATCGGCATAGACAACAGCCTTGCCGGGAAAGGACAGGATATCAAATGAGCAGCATAGGTCAGGCAACCCTTGCAGACGGACGTAAGATACCCTACGTTATAACAGACAATCCGCCTGCGGGGGGAATGAAATATACATATTTTTCGCCCGATAGGTCGTATGTGGTGCAGTTTTTCAACGATCCCTCAAAGGTCGATATGAACATGCGCTCGCGGCTGGAGGCGATTCTTACAAGATATAATCCCACGCTGCCCGAGAGCAAGGGCGGAGCTGTGGGTAACGATGAAAAAACAGCAGAGTATTTCTCGAAGCGTTTCTGCTGGCCCACGGATATTGTGGTCTATCCCGAATTTGGCATAGTATCGCCCACCTATCCGAAGAGCTTCTTTTTTGGCAGCAATGCGTCGGATATCCTCGAGCTTAAGGGAAAGGACAAGAAAAGCAACTGGTTTACGGGAAAAAACCGGAAATATCTGAATCCTGCGGAGCTGGGAGATTTTCATACCATGCTCCAGACAGCACTGCTGCTTTCACGCTCCATAAGGCGACTGCATCAGGCAGGACTTGCCCATTCCGACCTTTCAAACAATAACGTGCTTATCGACCCGAAATCGGGAAACTGCGTTGTTATAGATATTGATTCCCTTGTTGTGCCGGGGATATATCCTCCAGAGGTTGCGGGAACAAGGGGATATATCGCTCCCGAGGTTGTGGAGAGCTTGGAGCTTCCCGTGGGAGACCCCAACAGAAAGGCACCTAATGCATATACTGATCTGCATGCTCTTGCGGTGCTGATATATGAATATCTTCTGCGGCGGCACCCGATTATCGGACCAAAGGTGTACTCCACAGAATCTGCCGAAAAGGACGATTATCTTGCGCTGGGTCCAATGGCTACCTTTATAGAGAATCCCCATGACACATCAAATCGCCCGGCAGATCTGAGGGTGACTATCCACGATCTGGGTCCGGAGCTTGAAAGTCTGTTCCTGCGGGCGTTTGTGGACGGACTTCACGACCCCGACAAGCGTCCCACTGCAATGGAGTGGGAGAGGGGACTTGTCCGCACATGGGATCAGATGCACCGCTGCTCCAATCCGAACTGTGATTATAAATGGTTCGTGCTGTATGACCTTGAGCATCCCGTATGTCCCTTCTGCGGAACAAGAATCGACGACACGGAGCTTGTTCAGCTGAATTTCAGCAGGCATATCCGGGGACAGAAAGGAAAATGGCGGAGATATTCAAAGCTGCTGGCAGTAAATAACACGCCCATATTCGGCTGGCACACAAAGGACAATATTTTTCCCGACGAAAAGGCGGACAAGCAGCGTCTGGGATATATATGCAATTATAAAGGAAACTGGTTCCTGGCAAACGAGCACATCAACGGACTTGTTTCACCGGGCGGAAACTCCGTCCCCGCAGGAAGCGGAAGTATTATGATAAGTGACGGAGTGCAGTTTCTGACATCTAATGATGAGCATGGACTGCTGGTAACGGTTTCTGTCAAAAAGCTAAGATAAAACAGGATGCAGGCATCATAAAAGCCTGCATCCTGTTTTTGATTATAAGTTATTAATCAGACGTTAACGCCGAAGCTGCGGCAGAGAGCAGCAAGTCCGCCCTGATATCCTGCGCCTACTGCGCTGAACTTCCACTCGCCGTTTCTGCGGTAGATCTCGCAGACAACTATCGCCGTTTCAATGGAGAAATCCTCGGCAAGGTCGTATCTGAGAGCTTCCTCACCTGCGAAGTCGTCCTCAGAGCTGCGCTTTGCAACTCTTACGTATGCGTTTGAAACCTGACCGAAGTTCTGATTACGTGACTGAGCCTCGTGGATAGTTACGGTGATAGCAATTCTGCTGATATTAGCGGGCACCTTTGTAAAGTCGATGAGAATGACTTCATCATCGCCCTTGCCTGCGCCTGTGAG
>CAMEYZ010000184.1 GCA_945947715.1 uncultured Clostridia bacterium
GTAGGGCGGCTCGTGCCTTGCACCGGGCAGATACTTTTCCGCCGCGGGAACAAGGAAGAAATTCACAAACGCACAGACTATCATTATAATAGCAACAGCGATGTAAACATAGTTCATAGATGAATAAATGGGCTGAATCTTGTCCCATTTTCCGCAGGCATCAGCCGAATCGCACACCTGATTGTAGAGTGCATACAGCCACCCCATGCAGCCCAGCTCGGCAGCAGCTCCGAAAACAGAGATAATAAGACCTGTTTTCCTCATTTTGTTGTTTCCGAGGGACATGCAAGCGCCTGCAATGCAGATAACAACTGCCAGAATAATGAGTAGGCAGCATACATTAAGGGACTTGAAGGTGGATTCCTCTACCCACCCCTGACGGAAAGCACGTCCGAAATTTCCCGTTATTGAAGTATAAGACATACCACAGGAAAAAAGGGATACATTCTTATTGGTCATTCCCGTGATACGGGCGGGGTTAAAATTCGAAAAGAACAGCAGGACAACGTTTACACAAACTGCAACACGAAGCAGCCAGTAAACCTTATCGGCGACCTTTTCAGGCATTGACTTGATCTTTTCGGGTCTTCCCGATTTACGGCCAGCAAAGCCGAAATCTCCTGAAACAGCATTCGAGTCAGCCATTTTACACATCATTCCTTTCCTGACGCTCAAGGCTGTGCAGAGGATCCTTCAGCATCGTTTTGATTCAATGAAAACGATTTACATTTTCATCATAAAATAACACAGAAAGAAGCTCTTCTGTGTCTGCGGAAACCTTGAGTAATATGTCCCATATTCCGCCTGTGTTATTATTATTTTAATATAAAATGCCCAAACTGTCAATTAATATTTTGAACAAATTAAACATCATATATATGTCATATTGCACAATTTTTATGAACATTAATGTACAAAAAATCTTGAAAATAGTCAATTATTCACATGATTATCACTGTTAACTGTTCAAAAAGCCGAAAATCGGTGCAAACTGAAAACGTTTGAATATTAAAATTTGAACACGAGCATCATCAAAAAGTGCATAATATGCAGGCTATTCGGTAAAACGATTACAAAGCTTCATAAAAGTAAGCAAATCGCCTCAAAGCCTTATTTTATGTATATTATCGGCTGTGAAACGCGCTGACACACCACAGAACAGACATATTCTCCCGCATCTTGGCATAAGCTATGTACAGAGTACAGCTGAAAAAGCAGCACAGCAATATCAAAAAGTTAACCAGTAATTTGAACATTAACATAATATAAAGCTCCCGATGCAGCTGCAGAAATTGCACCGAGAGCTTTTTATAGGTGATTTCAGAAAAATGTCAGATTACTTTCTCTTCTTGCTGAGAACAGCTGCTGCGCCTGCTGCTGCCATTACTGCTGCAATAGCTGCTGCGGAAGCGTTGCCTGTCTCTGCAGGAGCGGTTGTATCATCGGCAACAGGAGCATCTGTGGTCTCTACAGCTACATCCTCTGTAGTTTCAGCAGCCTCATCAGAAGCCTCATCAGAAGCCTCAGCAGCGCCCATACCGGAAACTGTGAACTGGATCTCGATAGAATCCTGAGGCATTGTATAGCCGAAGAGTCCGTCCTCACCACCCAAGTCAGAGTTCCAGATATTGATCATCATGGGCTGGAGATAAGTAGGCTCATCAGGGCTGAGGAAAGCATCATCAAAGGTGTACTTTGTGTTACCGTCCAGAATAACCTTTACATCGGTGATGGAAACGCCTGCATCAAGAGGAATATCGGTAGAAACGAAAAGCAGGTTGAGAGACTCGTCCTCGCCGAAATCAAAATCAGTAACAGATACAGAATATGTACCGTCGCCTGTGATCTGAGCATCAGTAAATACGCCGCCCTTGCTGATAGCGGTAGGGCCGTCCCAGCCGGTGATCTGATTGAAGTAAACCATTCCGTCATCGCCTGTAACACCCTGGCCGTAGGAAGGCTCGTTCCATGCGTTTCTGAAAGAGAAGCTTGCAGACTGAACGCCGATATATGCGTTATATGTGGTTCCCTCTGCAGAAGAAGGAACAGCTGCAACGGAAGCTGCAACAGCTGCTGCAGCGGCAATGCTTAAAAGCTTTGATGTTTTCATTAGAAACACTCCTTAAATTCAAATTATTTCATACTCATAACTGCATAATTGCACACTTACCTATATAAGCATACAATACGCCTTTATTTAATTACAATTCTACTACAATTTTGTTAAAAAGTCAATTGTCATTTCATACAAATACTAAAACGTTTTCATCACATATCATACAAAAACCGCCCTATTTTCTGTGATTTTTGTTCCCAAGGCCCAAAATCACAGATGTGAATACTATTATTATTAGCGTGGAGAAAGCAAAATAAAAAATTCAAACTTTTTTTCAAAAAATGCTTGACAAATGAAAAATTATGTAGTATAATAAAAAAGCTGATTGATGATCGGCATTAAAAAATAAAGCAGAACGCTTCGTTCTCACCGTATCGGAAATGACTGTATACGGTCAATACCTTTAGGCACCACTTACTTTCGGGTCAGTGTGTTTATTCGTATCGGCGAGGCACTTTGCTTTGTCGGTTTTTTTATTTATAATGTGAATTTGGGGGTGCTCGCCATAGCAAACAAGGATAGCAAGGAACTGCAGATCAACGAAGAAATCCGTGATAAGGAGATCAGAGTTATCGGCTCGGACGGAGCTCAGCTCGGACTTATGTCCGCTAAAGAGGCTCAGAAGCTGGCAGCAGAAAAGGATCTTGACTTAGTTAAGATCGCACCGCAGGCTGTTCCGCCTGTGTGCAGGATCATGGACTACGGCAAGTATTGCTTTGAACAGCAGAAACGAGAAAAGGAAGCTAAGAAGAATCAGAAGGTCGTTGAGATCAAAGAGATCAGAATGTTCTCCTCTATAGATACTCACGATTTCGAGACCAAGGTCAATCAGGCAATGAAATTCCTGAAGGGCGGCGACAAGATCAAGGTGTCCGTTCGTTTCCGCAGACGTGCAATTGCTCATCCGGAGTTAGGCGAGGAGCTTCTTGAACAGTTCAAGGACGCCTGCTCAGAAGCAGGTGTGGTTGAAAAGCCCATCAAAATGGAGGGAAGAGCATACGTAATGTTCATCTCACCAAAGCCGGGAAATAACAAGTAATCATTCTCAATTTCCGCAAAATCAAAGGAGGATATATCATGCCAAAGCAAAAGTCACATTCAGGCGCTAAGAAGCGTTTCAAGGTAACAAAATCAGGTGTCGTTAAGTACCAGAAGACTAACAAGAGACACAGACTGACACAGAAGGACCACAAGCGCAAGAGAATCGCAAGAAATATGGGCATCTGCGGCAGCGCAAATGCACCCACAATCAAGAAGCTTCTCCCTTATAAGTAATTCGGGGCTTTTTGTAAAAAACATTTCGTAAGATACTTAACATGGAGGTAAAATAAAATGGCTCGTATTAAGGGTGCACTTGCTACTCGCAAGAGAAGAAATAAAACTTTAAAGCTCGCTAAGGGCTACTGGGGCGCAAAGAGCAAGCATTTCAAGATGGCTAAGGAAGCCGTTATGAAATCCGGCAACTACGCTTATATCGGCAGACGTCAGAAGAAGCGTGATTTCAGACAGCTCTGGATCACAAGAATCTCCGCTGCTTGCAAAATGAACGGAATGAACTATTCCACATTTATGAACGGTCTTAAGAAGGCTGGCATCACTCTCAACAGAAAGATGCTCTCCGAGATCGCTATCAACGATGCAGCAGGCTTTACTGCTCTTACTGAAAAGGCAAAGGCTGCTCTTTAATCAGAATTTCCTTTATTAAAAGTCAGAAGTATTTTTACTTCTGACTTTTGTTGTAAAAGTACATTTAACGGAGTGAACCTGCTATGATAAACATATCTTCCCGTTCAAACGATAACGTTAAGCTGTTCAGAAAGCTCTCAGAACAGCGAAAGGAACGCACCGAAAAGAGGCTCTTCACATTGGAGGGAGTGCGTCTCGTTACAGATGCTGCCGCTGAAAAAGCGGATTTTCACAGTATTTTCGCGACTCAGAGCTGTCTCGAAAAATACAGCAGGGCTCTCTCCCCTGTGCTTGAAATAATCAGCGAAAGGCTTTTTGTCATCACGGAGGAAATTGCGGATTATTTGTCCGAAACACGTGATTCTCAGGGGATATTCGCAATATGCCATATCCCAGAAGAAAAGCCTCTTTCGGATATCGTTTTTCACGGTGGGAAGTATATTATGCTCTCCGATGTCAGGGACCCCGGAAATATGGGCACCATAATCCGCACTGCTGATGCTGTGGGAACAGATGCTGTTATATGCTGCGGCTGCTGCGATATATATAATCCCAAGGTCACACGCTCGGCTATGGGAAGCCTTA
>CAMEYZ010000185.1 GCA_945947715.1 uncultured Clostridia bacterium
CTTGTGTTCCAGTCTGTTCTGTGTAGCACCGAAGGTTGCACGAACCATGGAAACCTTGTTGATAGCGTTGTCGATCTTGTCGATAGCTGCGTTAGCGTCTGCCTGTGTGCGGAGGCTAAGGCTCTTTGTGTTAAGTCCGCCCTCTCTTGAAGAGCAATCAAGGTTAGCCTTAAGATCGCCAAGACCATTAGATTCATACTGGAATGTGAACTGAACACTGTCCTTAGTTCTTGCACCAGCCTGCAGTGTAAGCTGATCTGTATATGTAAGGGGAGCAGTAGCTGCATTGTTAGAGTTGGGCTTAGAAACTACGCTTTCGGGCTGTGCAATAGAAGCAGAAGGCTTTGTTGCTGCACTGTAAGCAGATCTGTCAACAGCTAAATTGTATACAACTTTACCTGTGGACTGATTGTCAGCATCAGCACCATTAGCAGCAGCAGTCAGCTTAACTAATGATGTATCAACCTTAGTAGTACCTAAACCAATTTCTACAACGCCGTCCTTAACTGTTGCATAAAAGTCTGTTGTACCAACAGTGAATTTTCCATCAGCGTTTATGGTTGTTACATTGCCAGCATCATCTGTCATTTTAACTTCAACGCCAGTTGCTTTATCACTTGCACCATAAGTAACAGTCACATCTGCACCATCAAGCATATCAAAGAATTTCTTGAGGTCGGCTGTCATGGGATCAGTAAGTGTGCTATTGTTTGTTGTTTCGATTTTTGCATTAGTTACTTCAACAGCAAGGTTTGAAGTGTCATTTGCACCAGTACCCTTAACAGTTAAGCCACTTGCATCTGTATTTGAAACACCGATATTTTCAATAGCAGTATTTTTAACAGAAGGATTATTAAATCTAACAGTGATTGTATCACCATTTACAAGGGTAGAACCATCGAGAACAACATTTACAAGATTGGACTTTGAAGTAGGAGTATCAATACTGTTCTCTGAACCTATAGCAAAACCACCGTTATTGGGGGCTGCACTTGTAACAATCTTGCTGTAATCTGCACCACCAGTTGCAGATATTGCTGTCCATGTACCATCTTCTGAGCTATATTTAAAAGTAACATCTACAGAATCAGGACCATTGTTATTTGCGTTTGTATCTGTTCTGTCAAATCCAAAATCACTCCAAAGGTCATCAACCATTTTAGCAGCTGTTGTACCTGGATCGTCCATTCCCTGAATATCAAGCTTATTGATATCAGCGGCTGAAAGCTGCTTAGCAGCTCTCTTGTTGTTTGCGTAATCAAACTTGCCGTTTACAGCCTTTGTGCCGTCAGCCATCTGACCACCGTTGAGCATTACAACGCCGTTGAAGTCAGTATCAGCAATCTGGTCAAGTTCGTCGTTGAGCTGGTCGAACTCAAGCTGGATAGCTTCACGGTCAACGTCGTCCTGATATGTGCCGTTGGCAGCCTGGTCAGCAAGGGTCTTCATTCTCTGGAGAATGGAGTCTGTCTCAGTGAGCGCACCTTCGTAGGTCTGGATCATCGAGATACCGTCCTGAGCGTTCTTAACGCCCTGAGTAAGGCCGCCGATCTGGGATCTCATCTTCTCGGAAACTGCGAGGCCGGCAGCGTTATCGCCTGCACGGTTGATCTGGAAACCGGAAGAAAGCTTTTCAAGGGACTTAGCGAGACCGCTATTGTTGATGTTGTAATAACGGTTAGCGTTCATCGAAGCTATGTTGTGCTGTACTACCATAATAAATACCTCCATGTATTTGGTCAGGACCGAATCCATTCAGTCCCGTTTAAAATTTTTAACGTCCGTCCTATTGCGCAATTCAGACGGGCAGCTTGTCGAAAGCAAATTACATCTTGCTTTTTGCTTTCTGATATATATATCGGCAGGTTGTTTAAAAACTTTAGGGGGTTTGGAAAAATTTTTTGATATTTTTTTTGAGGGCGCGAAAAAAGCGCCCCTGTCGGAACGCTTTTCTCCCTATGCATTACTTTTCCTCTTTTTTGCCCCGCGGATTTACCGCCGAGCATATATTCTCCTCCGCCGCCTTTACAGCGATAAGAAGCATTGAAGCCTCCTCGGGAAAATCCTCCGAGACCGAATTTGTGGTGATGACCGAGCTTGCCGGTGTCACAGGAGCAGCCTTTGCTTCTGCACAGCTCACCGACATTGCCGCATCGGCAAGATAGTCCGCCGAGTGTTCGGGTATGGAGAACATGCGCTTATCGTTAGCAGGATTCACCGAGAACACCGCTCTGAACATTTTATACACCGACAGTGTAAGATAATTATACACCGCCCCGAAAAGCTCCTTGCTGCCGGTTTTTTCCGCCAATCCCAGTACAGCTCCCGCGGCGCCTCGGATAATTTTATTTTCCGATGATATATCCGACCGTTCGGTCTCCCCGTCAAGGGAAACGACCCGTCCGCCCGGCTCAGGAGAACGACCCAGAAGATAATCACAGGATACATTATAATAGTCAGCGGCTCTCACGAGAAAGTCCAGACCACATTCTCTTATACCCTTTTCATAGTGTGACAGCAGCGCCTGCGACACTCCCAGATCGGAAGCAGCCTGTTTCTGACTGATATTGCGTTCTTTCCTCAGAAGAGTGATTATTCTCGGAAAGTCCGGGTTCATTTTGCCGCCCCCTGTCATTTTAAAGTACATATTAAAAGCGTTAAATAAACGAACAATTTAACGCCATATTATCACATTAACATATAGTAAATTATACCGCATAACCTACAATTTGTAAAGGGGGTTTGGCGAAAAAACAGCTGGTACATTTGTAAATTTTTTATGAACGATTTAGACTTATAATCTGAATATGTGATAAACCTATTGATTTTTCGGCAAAAAAGTAATAAAATATTAGTTAATGGGATAAATTTCTGTGATTTGTGCCAACTTGTCTGTATTATTAATTATACTATACATGAAAGGATTTAAAAAACATGATCATTCTGGTTGTAAACGCAGGCAGCTCATCGCTTAAGTATCAGCTGCTGAACATGGACGACGAGTCCGTTATCGCAAAGGGAAACTGCGACAGGATAGGCATCGACGGACATATCGCTCACAAGACCTCCGACGGCAGAAAGTATGAGGCAGACTGCTCCTTCCCCACTCATACCGAGGCATTTGAAAAGCTGGTAGAGGTCCTCACCACAGGCGATGCGGCTGTTATCAAGTCTATGTCCGAAATCAACGCTGTGGGCCATAGAATAGTACAGGGTGCTGAGGTATTCTCCGAGACTACACTTGTTACAGATGAAGTTATCGAAAAGATAGAAGAGCTCAAGGAGCTGGCTCCGGTACATAACCATGCTCATGCTCTGGCACTTCGCGCATGCAAGAAGGTACTTCCTCCTGAGGTGCCTCAGGCTGTCGTATTCGATACCGCGTTCCACCAGACCATGCCCGAAAAGGCATTCATGTTCGGTCTTCCCTATGAGGATTACGAGAATCTCCATGTGAGAAAGTACGGCTTCCATGGTACATCTCACAGATTCGTTTCCGCAGCTCTCGCAAAGGCTATGGGCAAGGATATCAAGGACCTTAAGATCATCTCATGCCACCTCGGAAACGGTTCCTCTATTACAGCAGTTGACGCTGGCAAGTCCGTTGATACCACAATGGGCTTCACACCTCTTGACGGTGTGCTCATGGGAACACGCTGCGGAGCAGTAGACCCCTCAGCAGTTACCTTCGTAATGGAAAAGCACGGCTTCACAGCTGCTCAGATGAGCGACTACATGAACAAGAAGTCTGGCTTCATCGGCGTTTCGGGTATCTCCAGCGATAACCGCGATATCACCGCAGCAGCTGAAAAGGGCGATAAGAGAGCTAAGCTTGCTTCCGAGATGCTTTGCTATCAGATAAAGAAATATATCGGCGCATTTACCGCTGCTATGAACGGCGCAGACGCTATTCTCTTCACAGGCGGCATCGGTGAGAATTCCTGGGAGGTCCGCGAGGGCGTATGCAAGGATATGGAATACTTTGGCATCAAGATAGACTATGACCTGAACAAGGCAACTAAGGGCACTCTCACCAAGCTGTCCACTCCTGACTCCAAGATAGAGGTATGGGTAGTTCCCACTAATGAGGAGCTTCTCATCGCAAGAGATACACTGGCTCTTATCAGCAAGTAATATTTGATAAGTGATAAAATCCTCGATTTCCTATTGAAATTCGGGGATTTTTGTGTTATAATGATAAAGGCAACACCGCACAAAACCTGCCTTCCGGCTTTGCACGCAATCTGCTTGCATATTTTCCGTCATATTGCACAGAAATTTCTTGCCGGGCGCCAGCCCGCCTGCGAAATTTCTATACAATCTGACGAAAAA
>CAMEYZ010000186.1 GCA_945947715.1 uncultured Clostridia bacterium
GTGCTGACAGGGATATATGGGTATCCTGTCCTTTGTCATATCTATGCCGTGCTCCATGAGGTTCTTGTATATCATGGGGAAACGATTTCTTACAAAGTCCGCAGACTCATAGGTTATATCCAGATAGAACTCATTGCTTTCCTGCTTGCGGCTCTCCATGATTATCGCATGTGACACCACATCACGGGGAGCAAGCTCCATGCGCTGGTCGTAGTCGCCCATAAACCGCTCGCCCTTGGCATTAAGCAGATAAGCTCCCTCGCCGCGGACCGACTCGGAGATAAGAAAACATTCTCTGGTCTCATGGTCAGCGAAGGCGGTGGGATGGAACTGGATATAGGACAGATTCTTTATCTGAGCGCCCATTTCATAGGCAAGAGCAATACCGTCGCCGGTGGCAATGGCGGAGTTGGTGGTATAATCATAGATGCGTCCAATGCCGCCTGTGGCCATAACGAAGAAGCGGCTGTGGAAGGTGAGATGCTCGTCCTTCACAAGCAGGTCTGCGGAAAAGCCCTTATCCGACTTTTTCAGTCTGCACAGCTGAGTCTGGTCCAGCACGGTGATATTATCCCGTGCAAGGACAGCCTGCTGAAGCTTGCTTGTGACCTCAAAGCCCGTAGAATCCTTGTGGTGGAAAATTCTTCTGCGGCTGTGTCCGCCCTCTAAGGTACGGTCGAGCTCACCGTTTTCGTCACGGTCGAAATCAACGCCGATATCGAGGAGCTGCTGTATCTCGTCGGCCGCCTTGGTAACGAGTATATTTACCGAGTCAGGATTATTCTTGAATCCGCCCGCAATAAGAGTATCGTTTGTATGAAGCTGAACGTTATCGTCAACGGGCTTGTAGACAGCGGCGATACCGCCCTGAGCAAGAGCGCTGTTGCAGAGGATAAGCTCTCTCTTGGATATAATGAGAACGCTCATATCCGAGGGCAGAGACAGTGCGGTATAAAGACCCGCAACACCCGTACCTGCAATAATAACATCATAATTCCTGTTCATTTTAATTATCTTCCTTTTAAATCACGGAGAGCCTCCGGAAAAATTTATCTTCCGCGGAAAAAATCTCCTCTTTTTGTTATACTTATACCATTATAACATAACACGGATTTTTTTTCAAATGCTTTTTTACTGATTTTTCAGATGAAATTCGGGTAATATTGTATATAATATGCAACAACCCGCCGTCATAAGCCAGCACATTATCCTTATCCCCAACACATCAGACTGCAAACTGCGGCTGCAAGACAAAAATTTCAAAAAAATCCTCAAATGCACTTGAAATTTCCGAAGTAATATTGTATAATAAATATAAGTTGACGAAAACGTTTATTTTTCGACGTGCCGGACGGCGGTTTAATATATTTTTGAGGAGCTGTATATAATGAGACTTGTAACCCGTTCTGATTTTGACGGACTTGCCTGCGCTGCCCTGCTTAAGGACGCTGGGATCATCGACCACTGGAAGTTTGCACATCCTAAGGACCTGCAGGACGGTCTTATCGAAATAACCGAGGACGACTGCCTTGCAAACGTCCCCTTTGTGGAGGGCTGCGGTCTGTGGTTCGACCACCACTCCAGCGAATTCGAAAGGAATCAGCTGAAGGGCAAATACAAGGGTGAAAGCAGGATAACTCCTTCCTGCGCAAGAATAATCTACGACTACTACGGCGGCGAGGAGCGCTTCGCTCATTACGACGATATGATGATAGCCGTTGACAAGGTGGATTCCGGAAATCTTACTATCGACGAGATACTTAACCCCACAGGCTGGATACTTATCGGCTTCCTTATGGACCCCAGAACGGGTCTCGGAAGATGGAGGAACTTCACTATCTCAAACTATCAGCTCATGGAAAAGCTCATCGACTGCTGCCGCACCATGAATACCGATGAGATACTTGCTCTCCCTGACGTAAAGGAGCGCATCGAGGTATACTACGAGCAGACAGAGAAATTCAAGGAAATGGTCAAGGCTCATACACATGTTGAAAAGGATGTTATCATCTCCGACCTGCGCGGCGTGGACCCCATTTATTCCGGAAACCGTTTCCTTATCTACAGCCTGTACCCCGAGCAGAACATCTCTGCATGGATAGTTTCAGGAAAGGGCGGAAAGGGCTGCAGCTGTGCTGTGGGATATTCTATCCTGAACAGGACCTCAGATGTCAACGTTGGAAGCCTTATGCTGAAATACGGCGGCGGCGGACACAAGGCGGTAGGTACCTGCCAGTTCTCCGACGAGGAAATGGACGAGAAGATACCCAAGCTTCTTGACGAGCTTGTAAACTATTCCGACTATTACAAGACCGAGGAATAATTAAATGATATGAGGCAGTGCTGCGAAACGGCACTGCCTTTTTCTGCATATTACTGCCTCTGACGGCAAAGCGCCGCATTTCAAAAATACCAAACAAAAAAGTCCCGCCGGATAAGCAGGACTTTTCTCAAAGATAAATTATGCCGCGTGAATAAAGCTCAGCAAATATAAAAATCATTCATTATTTCCGCTGCCAGGCTGAGCATATTCTGAAGCTTCAGCCTCATTCTCACCAAGCTGTGCTTTCTTTTCATCGAGCTCAGCCTGTACCTTGTCCAGATAATTCGTCATGTTTTCTGCCATTTCTTTTGTCTTTCTTTTTACTTCCTCAATATATGCCCTATCTATTTTTCGTCCCATTATATTCACCCCTCACTATATATGATCGTCAAAAGCTTATCACGCCGCCTGTGATGCTCCACAAGCGGCGTGATAACATGGTCTGCCCGACGGGAATTGAACCCACAGCCTTCAGAGTCGGAGTCTGATGCTCTATCCAATTGAGCTACGGACAGAAGCTTATAAACCTGTAAATATTATTATACCACACCCTTGCAAAAAAATCAACTGTTTTTTGAAAATGTCCGACGAAAAAATCAGAATGTCCGAAAAAGAAAATGTTCGGGCGGTGTGGTATTGCCAAATCGGAACTGATGTGATATAATAAATGCATAAAATACAGTCACGGGAGGTACCTATAAGGTAAGAGAAGCCGCACGCTCTGACCTGAGCCTGATACTTGAGCTGTACCTATGTCTCCACGAGGACAGCATCCCTGAGGATTCGGAGCAGCTGCGCAGAACATGGGACCGTATCATCTCCGACGAGGAGCATCATCTGATAGTATGCGAAGTTAGCGGGAAAATAGTTTCCTCCTGCGTGTGTGTAATTATCCCCAATCTGACGAGGAATATCCGCCCTTATGCCTTCATTGAAAATGTAGTCACTCACAAAGACTTCCGCGGAAAGGGCTATGCCACAATGTGTCTTGACTATGCAAGAGATATCGCCGTGAAAAACAACTGCTACAAGATGATGCTGCTCACGGGGGCAAAGAATGAGGATACGCTGAATTTTTACCGCAATGCGGGATATAACAGTACCGACAAGACCGCTTTTATACAGTGGCTGGAAAAATAAATCAAGGAGGACCAAACATGTTAGAACCAGGAATCAAAGCCCCCACCTTTTCGCTCCCCGACCAGAACGGAAATATCCGCACCTTAGAGGAATTTAAGGGCAAAAAGGTGATACTCTACTTTTACCCCAAGGACAACACCCCCGGCTGCACGAAGCAGGCCTGCGGCTTCGGAGAGCTATTGCCTCAGTTTACCGAAAAGGGCGCAGTCATCATTGGAGTCAGCAAGGACTCTGTCGCTTCTCACAAGAAATTCGAGGAAAAATTCTCTCTGCCGTTCACACTGCTGTCCGATACGGAGCTCGCCTGCATCAAGGCATACGACGTATGGCAGGAAAAGAAAAATTACGGCAAGGTATCCATGGGAGTAGTCCGTACCACCTATCTTATCGACGAGGAGGGTATTATCCAAAAGGTCTTCAAAAAGGTCAAGGCGGCGGATAATCCTTCGCAGATGCTTTCCGAAATATAAAAAATCCCCCTCACACCAGCGCTGATGTGAGGGGGATAATTATTTATTAGGAGTTATATCTTACTTGTCCTCGCCGTAAAGCTTAGTAAGTCTTGTAAGATAATCATATCTGTCCTTAGCATTGTTAACTGCATTATCGAACAGCTTTTCTGCTCTTGCAGGATTCTGCTTAGCAAGGGAGTTATAACGAACCTCACCCATGAGGAAGTCCTTATACTCGTCGATGTTGGGAACCTTGCTATCCAGCTGGAAGGGATTCTTGCCCTCTGCCTTAAGAACAGGGTTGTATCTGTAGAGGTGCCAGTAGCCTGCGTCAACAGCCTTCTTCTCCTCTGCCATTGCCTTTGCCATACCACCCTCGATACCGTGGTTGATACACGGAGCATATGCCACGCTG
>CAMEYZ010000187.1 GCA_945947715.1 uncultured Clostridia bacterium
CTGTTCCGGATATTCCAGCGACTCCATACCGCTGAGGAATTTGACGGCAGTGGAGTAGGTCTTGCCCTTGTGGACCGAATTATGCGCCGACACGGCGGAAGGACCGAAGCCTATGGTGAAGTGGACAAGGGCGCCGAGTTCAGATTATTCTTCCCTAAAATATAGAAAATCCCGGAGGACCTCACGTTCTCCGGGATTTTTATGTAATTCCGATATATCATTCCAGCCGCCAGTCGATAGGCTCCATGCCATGAGCAGCAAGAAACTCGTTGCACTTTGAGAAATGTCTGCACCCGAAAAATCCGTTGTATGCGGAAAGAGGGCTCGGATGCGCCGCCATAAGCACCAGATGAGCGGGATTTGTGATAAGCTCTCTTTTCCGTTTTGCAGGCGCTCCCCATAGCAGGAATACCATGGGCTTTTCCCGCTCGTTCAGCTTTTTTATCACATTATCGGTGAAAATCTCCCAGCCCATGCCCTTATGGGAATTAGCCTCTCCCCTGCGGACAGTAAGCACCGTGTTCAGAAGCAGCACGCCATTTTCCGCCCATTTTGTAAGCTCGCCATACTGTGCGGGAGGTATTCCCAAATCGTCATAAAGCTCCTTGAAAATATTCCTCAGAGACGGAGGCGTCTCAGTCCCCTTCTTCACCGAAAAGCACAGTCCGTGAGCCTGTCCGGGCTCATGGTATGGGTCCTGTCCTAAGATAACAGCCTTAACATCGCTGTAGGAGGTAGTCCTCATAGCATTGAAGATGTTATACATATCGGGATATATTTCACGGGAAAAATACTCAGCTTTGAGAAATTCGCGGAGCTTTATATAATATTCCTTGTCAAATTCTCCCTTCATTATCTCGTCCCATTCATTTCCGAACTGTACCATTTTTCATCATATCCTTTCGGTAATATTTTGTAGATAACGGGCATAAATTGTATAAATGCTTTCCGCAAAATTCTTTTCCGGGGTGATATTATGCTGTCGGCGCTTATTGATTCCATTCTGAACGGTCTGCTGTTTTTCGCGCTCCATATTGAAAACGGCTCCGCCTTTCCGAAGCCCCTTTCCGCCGCCGAGGAGAAGGAATGCTTCCTAAGAATGGCAGAGGGTGACAAGGAGGCGCGGAACAAGCTCATCGAGCACAATATGCGCCTTGTTGCACATGTGGTGCGGAAATATTACGGCAGCTGTGCCGAACAGGACGATCTTATCTCCATAGGCACAATAGGACTTATCAAGGCAGTATCCTCCTACAATTTCAGCCGGAATATCCGCTTTGCCACATATGCTTCAAAATGCATCGACAATGAGGTGCTGATGTACTTCCGCAGTCTGCGCAAGACTGCCCTCGATGTCTATATGGATGACCCAATCGACACCGATAAGGACGGAAACACTATGACTCTCATGGATATCATCACCGTGGACGACTGTATGGTGGATAAGATAGATTCCCGCATAAAGGCAGGGAGCCTGTACGAATTCGTGGAGACCGTCCTCGACGAGCGTGAAGCTCAAATAATCAAATGCCGCTACGGGCTTTACGGAACAAAGCCTCTCACTCAGCGGGAGGTCGCCAAAAAGCTGGATATTTCCCGTTCCTACGTTTCCCGCATCGAAAAGCGTGCCCTTGAAAAGCTGAAGGAAAAATACGACAATACCAAGCTGCTGTAGATATTATTCGTCCTCGTCATCATCGGAGCTGTCTGCCTTACGAGCAAGCTCTCGTATCTCGTCGGAGGAGAAATTATACTTCTTATCGCAGAACTGACAGCAGACCTCGGTGTTCTCGTCCTCGTCCGCCATTTTGTTAAGCTCGGTCTTTCCCACGCTGATAAGCGCCTTTTCCACCTTTTCCTTTGAGCAGTCGCAGCGGTAGCCGCAGTCAAAGCTGTCAAGGATATTAGGCTCAAGTCCCTCAAGGACCTTCATTGCCATTTCCTCTGCGGTCACACCCGAATCCAGCATCTGAGTAACACTGGGCAGACTATTGATATTCCTTTCGAGGATATCTATAACAGAATCCTCCGCAAAGGGCAGCAGCTGTATCAGAAAGCCTCCTGCCGCTCTAACGGTCAGGTCGGGATTTACCAGCACGCCCAATCCGCACACTGTAGGAGTCTGCTCGCTGACTGCATAATAGTTTGCGATATCCTCGGCTATCTCACCGGATACTATGGGGACCTGTCCGCAGTAGGGCTCCTTCAGACCCATATCCTTTACCACGGAAAGGGTGCCGTCCCGGCCCACGGCACCCGCAACGTCCAGCTTTCCGTACTTGTTCAGCGGTATTTCGACAACTGGATTGCACACGTAGGATTTCACATTTCCCATACCGTCTGCAACAGCGATAAGTGCTCCCGTGGGACCGTTTCCGTTCATACGAAGAGTGAGGCTGTCCGAGGAGCTCTTCATGCCCATTCCCATAAGTGAAGCGGCTATTGAAAGACGTCCCAGCGCAGCTGTTACCACTGCCGAGGTCTTGTGTATCTCTTCAATCCTACTGACTATATCCTTTGCGTCGATAGCTGTGGCAGTCACCGAAGCGTCTGCCGAAATGGTTCTGACAACCTTTGCCATTGTTTTTTATCCTTTCGTTTCATTACTTTTTCTTTTTTGCAGCATATACGATTTTTTCCGAATTTTCCGAAGGCGGCCCGTCGCTGTCGTAATCATACTCGGCGAGAAGCTCAAAGCCTGCGTCCGCGAGGATATCCTCAATGATCTGACTGTCGAAGGCTATCTCGGAGAAATCCTCGCCGCTGCGGGAGTAGAGCTCCTTTTTGGCCTCTGTTTTTTCAAAGAAATCAAGATAGATATTCACACGGTTATCGCTGTCCCCGGTATACTCGTTCTGCCAGACGCAGAAAACCTCCTCCATGTCATATACATAGGTTTTGTCTGCAAGTATGTTTTTATGCTTGTAGGGGGTGTTCATATCGAAGATGAAAAGCCCTCCCGGCTCGCAGAACAGGGATACCTTTTCAATTGCCAGCTTTATATCTGACAGGCTTTCAAGATGATTCAGACTGTCGAGAGCACATATGGTCACGTCGATAGTCCCGAACATATCAAGCCTTGTCATATCCTGACAGAGATACTGTATAGGCAGACCGCTCTCAAACTTCTTATCAAGCGCCATGCTGAGCATTTCCTCGGAGCTGTCCACTCCGATAACGTCATAGCCAAGACGAGCCATTTCCTCGGAAAGGCTGCCCGTTCCGCAGGCAAGGTCAAGGAGTATGCCGTCCTTTTTTCCGCCGAACCGACGGATGATTTTTTCAAAATACTCCGCCCGTGCCCTGTAGTCGATATTTTCGGTAAGAACATCGTAATACCGTGAAAATGCTGAATAACCGCTCATTTTACTTGTCCTTTTTCTTCTTGTCCCCGGGGACCTCGCCCATTCTCTCCAGAACGGTATGATAGCCCTTTCCACCGATCTCCCTGCCATCGTTGAGGGTACGGTTCACGCGGCTGATAGTGGCAGTGCTTGCGCCCGTCTCGCTGACGATATCGGTATACACATGATTGGTATAAAGCATGCGTGCCACCTGAAGTCTCTGGCTTATAGCCCTTATCTCGGGGACGGTGCATATATCGTCAAGAAAATCCGCTGCCTCCTCGGGAGTTTTAAGAGTAAGTATCGCCTCATAAAGATATTCAAGAGCCTCATGGTCTTTGTTGTTGCTTATCATATCGTTTCTTCCTTTCATAAATAATTATATATAATCAAAAAATGCCTACATATGTATTTTAACACATTAATACAAGTAAGTAAAGCCTTTTTTGAAAAAAAATCGGAAAACAGTTGCTTTTTTTTAATAAAAACTGTATAATATACTTATGCAAACAAAATGTAAAAGAATGGAACATTCGGAAAGGCTGCCATGAAAAAAATCAACACGACACTCAGTGCGATAAAATATAAAAAAACCTTCTTCGCCGCAGCTGTATGCATAGTGCTCATAGGCGCGGCAATAATTCTGTTTTCATCACAGGATGGCACCGAAAGCTCGGGACTGAGCACTGAGGTCACCCGCATAATAAGTGGGATAATTTTTCGCCGCTTCGATTCCATGACCGTCGAGGAACAGAGCTTCATCGTATCAGAACTGAATCCATTCGTGCGGAAGCTGGCACATTTTACAGAATATGCTCTTCTGGGAGCAGCGATATATTCGCTGATACTTTCCGCCGACACAGTGCGTATCCGGAAAAAGCGGCTTGCTGCACTTATTGCGGCGGCAGTGTTTGCCTCGACCGACGAGCTGCATCAGCTATTCGTCTCTGCCCGTTCGGGTAAGCTCACCGATG
>CAMEYZ010000188.1 GCA_945947715.1 uncultured Clostridia bacterium
GAATGCCATGCCGCTGTGGTGGAATCGGCAGACACAAGGGACTTAAAATCCCTCGCCCTTAAAAGCGTACCGGTTCAAGTCCGGTTAGCGGCACCATATGCTCTCAAATCGCGTAAAATCGGGATTTGAGAGCTTCTTTATTGCTCGCTCTAAGCCTGTTTTATCTTCTTTGTGTCGTCCCGTATCAAGCAAAACGGCACAAAACTGACACAAAGACGCTTTGTCACAAAACAACACGATACGGAATATCACTCCACGCCGAGGATTTTTTCTATGGTTTCGGCAGACATGATCTTTGAGGAGTAGCCTTGTTCTCAAAATCAACAGCGTCCCACTTCAGTCCGATGACATCACTTCTTCTGATTTTGCTGTCATTTTCCAATAAACGCTGACGTCAATATTATGGAAATGCTGTCCATTTTTATATTTGGGCATAAAAAAGCGAAGCTCCGAGGACCTAAACAGCCTTCGTAGCTTTGCTTTTTATGGATATTCGGCTGTAACAACGTATTTGAGGGGTTGTTCACTAAAGTGTTTTTTTTAAAACCAGAGGAAATAAGAAGTATATTCAACTGGGTAGAATGAAGGTAGGTTTTAGCAAGCATTGATTTTGTGGGGACAAAATCGGTAAGTGATTATTCCATTTAGCAATTTAACTGATAAAGATATTATGAACAAAAAAGTGAAGTATCATGGCCTTTTTCGATTATTCAAGCTCTCCAACAACGGACGCAAAGGAAGCGTCGCATATCAGCTCATCGGAATCAGCATCGTAAACTGTGCCAACAAAATATAGTGCGTCCCCTGATTGTATCTCGATATCAGTAAAATCAATATTTCCGCTGCCCTTGAGAATTGAAGATGTATCCTCGGAAATACTGTCGGTAACGTTACTTCCGTTTAAGAAAACATTGGTGAAAACATAGTACACGTCCTTTTCAAACCTATGGGAAACGGAATAATACACACGTGATGCTTCCTCTGAGGCAGTCAGTGAGATGCTTATGCTTTCGGGAATACCGTCAAATTCGGCAGTTTCCGACATATCGTAGCCAATCTGTTCAGCAACCGGTATAACGCCGTAGATGCCGCACTGTGAATTTCCCGCAGCTATGGGCATGATCATCAGCTGACCGTCCTGCTCGGAGCAGTAGCCCAGATATTCTACCTCAGTGCAGGTGCTCACATATCTGTCCGCACGGGAAATATCTGAGTTTTCAGCACTGCCGAGGATAACTGCATACTCTGTGCCTTCATCGTCCTCATAGCTGAAAGCGAACATTTCACCCGATGATGACTGTGCGGGAAGCACCCCGCTGCAGTGGGGGACTGCAAAATGGAACAATGTATCGGACAATTCGTCCTTTTCCATAAGCTCCTTCACGCTTTCCAGAGAAAGCTCAGCTGCCGATATATCGTCGGAAAGGCTAAGTATAGCGTCGTTCATATCATCAGCTATCCTGCCGGTCCTGTAGTCAGCGCCCTCAAAAACCGAAAAAAAATCCTCCGAATCGGGGGTATCTTCTTCCGGAGCAGGCTGAGGCCCTTCTTCCTGTACTTCGGGAGCAGAGGTCTCCGTAACAGCTTCCGTCGTCTCCGAAACGACCTCCTCCGTCGTTTCTCTATGTGGAGGTTCCTCGGATATTTCCGTACAGCCGCACAAAATCATTGCTGCAGTCGCAGCAGCGATCACAATTTTCTTTTTCATTTATATCTCCGTTTTGGTGAAAAAATCTTTTGTTTTTATATCTATACTTTAATTATAAAACGCAATTTTTGCTTTGTCAATAGAATTTTGATTTTGTATCGGAGTTGTAATTATTTACATAAATGTTCTGATAAGATTAGGAAACAGTTCCATTATCTGGCATATTATAAATAGTATGCCTTGTCAGCTCATATAACCTTGAAGATATGCCGTTATCAGATAATTAATCATAATGTTACAATTAATTAACAAACGAGCTGTTAAAACCCATGTAAAAAAGTTCTGCAAAAGCTTGAAAAATAAAAATATATGTGGTATAATGTAAATATCATATTTCATAATTCGGAGGACTGCATTATGATAGTTATTGCAAGCGACCACGCGGGCTATCAGCTTAAGCGTGAAATAATCGAGCATCTTAAAAAAAATAATATCGAATTTATCGAAAAGGGCTGCATGAACGGCGAGAGCTGTGATTATCCCTTGGTTGCAAAGGAGGCCTGCGATGTTATCACATCTGGTCAGGCGGATAAGGGTATCCTTGTCTGCGGAACGGGCATCGGCATTTCCATGGCTGCTAACAAGGTGAAGGGTATCCGCGCTGCGCTGTGCACCGATACTTATATGGCAAGGTATACAAGACTTCACAACGACGCAAATGTGCTCTGCATGGGCGGAAGAGTCATCGGTCCCGGAGCTGCCTGCGAGCTGGTGGATACCTTCCTCTCCACTGAATTTGAAGGAGGACGTCATCAGCGCAGAGTAGATGAGATCACTCAGATAGAAAACGAACAGTAATTTTTGAAAGGAAGCTTATTATGAACAACGTTAATGTAATAGAACACCCCCTCATTCAGCATAAGATATCTCTCTTAAGAGACGTTACCACAGGCTCCAAGGAGTTCAGAGAGCTGGTTTCCGAGACCGCTATGCTTATCTGCTACGAGTCGCTCCGCAGTCTTCCTGTTAAGGAGGTAGATGTTCAGACTCCGCTGGGCATCGCAAAGACTAAGGTGCTTTCGGGCAGCAAGCTTGCTATCGTTCCCATGCTCAGAGGTGGACTTGGAATGGTGGACGGCATAACCAGACTGGTTCCCGCTGCAAAGGTAGGTCATATCGGCACATTCAGAGACCCTGAGACTACTGACGCTGTGGATTACTACTGCAAGCTTCCCTTTGATACCTCGGACAGAGAGGTTATCCTCGCAGATATCATGCTTGCTACCGGTGTTACCGCAAATAAGGCTATCCAGCTCGTAAAGGACGCAGGTGCAAAGAGCGTGAAGTTCATCTGCATCATTGCAAATCCCGAGGGCATCGCAGCTATAGAAAAGGCTCATCCCGATGTTCAGATATTCTGCGGAGCTATCGACGAGGGTCTTAACGATCAGCATTATATCGTTCCTGGACTTGGCGACGCAGGCTACCGTATGTTCGGAACCAAGTAAGCAATTATATTAATAATAATTCAACGGCGAATTGTATATACTGTTATGAAGTGACTTATATACATTCGCCGTACCATTTACAGATAAATCGGAATAGAACACGGAGGTAAACAAAAATGTGCGGAATTGTCGGATTTGTCGGCAAAGAGGAATGTGCCGATGTCCTGGTAAACGCTCTGAGGCGGCTGGAATACAGAGGCTATGACTCTGCGGGAATAGCCGTTTTTGAGGGGGATCGTATCAGGACTGTCAAGGCAAAGGGAAAGATAAAGCCTGAAAAGGGCGACGATGAACATTCGGGACTGCTTTATCGGCTGGAGACCGAGGGCAAGCCTCACGGTACCTGCGGGATAGGTCATACAAGATGGGCGACTCACGGTGAACCGTCAGACGTAAATTCTCACCCTATCGGAAACGAGAGGGTTTCTATCGTACATAATGGTATCATCGAGAATTACCGCGAGATAAAAAAATTCCTCATTTCAAAGGGCTATGGCTTTGAAAGCGAGACCGATACCGAAACTGTGGCAAAGCTGCTTGATTATTATTATGATGGTGACCCCCTTGCAGCCATTGCAAAGGTGCTCAGCAAGATAGAGGGAGCATATGCTCTGGGCATTATTTTCAGAGACCATAAGAATGTTATCTATGCTGCACGCAAGGAGTGCCCCCTCATTGTGGGAAAGGGCGAGAATGCAAACTATATCGCTTCGGACGTGACTGCTATTCTGGAGCATACGAGGGATTATTATCTGCTGGAGCACAGCGAGATCGCTCAGATAACCGCAGATAAGATAAGCTTTTTCGATATAAATCTCAATCCAGTGGAAAAGGATCTCCAGACTGCCACATGGGATATCGAAGCCGCGGAAAAGGGCGGTTACGAGCATTTCATGCTTAAGGAGATACATGAACAGCCTGAGGCTGTCAAGCGCACTGTTTCTCCAAGAATAAAGGACAGCATGCCCGATTTTGAGGAGTGCGGGCTCACCGATGAAAGAATAAACGGCTACGACCGCATTTATATCGTGGGCTGCGGCTCTGCGATGCATGCAGGCATGGTTGCAAAGTATGTTATCGAGGATATGGCAAGAGTGCCAGTTACCGTCGATATCGCTTCCGAAT